>NZ_JBEOXE010000026.1:0-112314 GCF_040296485.1 Streptomyces sp. NPDC002138
TACACCTGTTAACTCACAATCTGTCCCCCCCCGACGCTCTTCCTTTCCCGGGTCAGGCAAACGTTGCCTGACGCGGCACTAGCGCGGCGCTCGGGCGCCGAGCGCCGTGACGGCGGCGATCATCCGGTCCCAGAACAGGTCGGTCTCCAGCCCCACCGCCACCCGGGCGTTGACCGGGCGGTCCACGTAGCGGTGCAGGTCCACCACGGTGGCGCCGCGCGTGTACCGGCCGTGCAGCTCCACGACGACGTTCGCCTCCGCGCAGTGCACGATCCCGGAGTCGATCACGCGGGCCACCGCGACGGGGTCGTGCACCGGCGGGTGCGGGAATCCCCACAGCGTGCGGTAGGTGGACGCGAAGAAGGTCAACAGCTCGGCACAGGTGCGCCCGAGGGGCGTGCCGAGCCCTTCGAAGCGGGCCACCACGTCGGGCGTGGCCAGGGCCTGGTGGGTGACGTTGAGGCCGCACATGGTGACGGGCACGCCGCTGCGGAAGACGATGTCGGCGGCCTCCGGATCCGTGTGGACGTTGAACTCGGCCGCCGGGGTCCGGTTGCCCCCGTTCGTCGAGCCGCCCATCAGGACGATCTCGCGGATGCGGGAGGCGTCCTCGGGATGGCGGGTCAGCAAGAGGGCGATATTGGTCAGCGGGGCGGTCGGGACGAGGGTGACCGGCTCGGGATGCCCGTTCAGGATCCGGTGGATGAGGTCCACCGCGTGCTCCGCGACGACGTCCACAGTGGGCTCGGGGAACATCGGCCCGTCGAGGCCGGAGGCACCGTGCACGTCGTCCGCGACGCCGAGCGGCTGGACGAGGGGCCCCGCGCAGCCTGCCGCGACGGGCACGTCGGTGATGCCCGCGACCGTGCAGACGCGTCGGGCGTTCAAGGTGGTCTTGTCGAGCGTCTGATTCCCCGCGACCGTGGTGATGGCCAGCAGATCGACCGCCGGATCGCCGGCCGCCAGCATGATCGCGAGGGCGTCGTCGTGTCCGGGATCGCAGTCGATGATGATCGGTACTGGCACGTCGCTCCTGCCGCCGCGGGGTCGGGGTTCCCTCAGTGTGCCGCCGTGCCGGTCCCGTGACCAGAAGGCGCCCGCGCGCCACGACGAGGCGCCGAGGGCACCCAGGGTGAGCGGATGCGCGCGGTGCGTCGCGGCGCCCGGGCCGGGAGGCGGCGGCAGGCCACCAGGCAGACGATGGAACCGTGGACACGTGGTTCCCGGTCCGCCCGCCGGAGCGACTCGGGGTGCCGGATGAATGAGCCCCTCCCGATGAACGAGCCCCTGCCGGTCGACGAGCTGATCACCAGCGCCGCACAGGCCGCGGGCGGCTGGCTGGGCGCCCTGCCGGTCGCGCTGGTCGCCGTCAGCGCCGACGGGATCATCGTGCGCTGGAACCAGGCCGCTCAGGGACTGCTGGGCTACACCCCGCCCGAGATGGTGGGGCGTCACATCGCCGACCTCCTGCATCCGGGATCCGACCGCAGTCTGGGCCGCTCGCTGTGGGAAGCCGCCGCCACCGGGCGGGGCGTGATGGGCACGGTGACCGCCTGGCACCGGGACGGGCGTCCGCTGGAGGTGGAGATCTGGGCCTCCCCGGTGTCCGACCGCCGGCACGGCGCCGCCGCGGTGCTGGTCTTCGCCGCCGATGCCCACGCGGCACGGCGCATCCGGGGCGCGTCGGCCGTGTGGGACGGCCTGTTCTCCCGCTCTCCGGTCGGCATCGCCATCCTCGACACGCAGCTCCGGTTCCTGCAGGTCAACCCCGCGCTCGAAGTCATGAACGGCCTGCCGGAGTCCGCGCACGTGGGGCGCGGCCTGGCCCAGATCCTGCCGGAGGTGAACGCCCGCGAGATGGAGGACGCCATGCGGCAGGTCCTGGAGACCGGGCAGCCGGTCCTGGACCGCAGGCGGGTCGGACGGACGCCGGCCGAACCGGACCACGACCGGGTGTGGTCGTGCTCGTACGTCCGGGTGGAGGATCCCGCGGGCATGCCGATCGGTGTCATCGCCTCGCTCGTCGACATCACCGAGCAGCAGCGCGACCACGTGGAGGCCGAAGCCGGACGGCGCCGGCTGGCCATGCTCAGCGAGGCCAGCATCCGCGTCGGCTCCAGTCTCGACCTGGAGCGCACCGCGCAGGAACTCGCCGACCTCGCCGTGCCGCGCCTCGCCGACGCCGTCACCGTCGACGTCCTGGACACACTGGCCCGCGGGGACGAGCCCGGTACGGGGCTGGACGGCGGGGCCGCCCTGCGGCGGCTGGGCAAGGCGCCGCTGTCCGGATCCCGGGTGACCGACGTCCTCGCCCCCCTCGGCAGGACCCTCGTCTTCCCCGCGAACGCTCCCTACACCCGGGCCCTCGCGGCCCGGCAGCCCTTCCTGATCGCCCGGCTCGACGAGCAGGCCACCGCGGCGGCCGCCCGGTACTCGGTCAAGCCGGCGCAACTGGTCGCGGTGGGCGTGCACTCGTTCGTCATGGCGCCCCTGATGGCCCGGGAGACGGTCCTCGGCGTGGCCACCTTCTACCGCACCCGCCCGGTGGGACCCTTCGGAGCCGAGGACGTGACCCTCGCCGGTGAACTCGCCGCCCGCGCCGCCCTCAGCATCGACAACGCGCGCCTCTACCACCGCGAACACGAGACCGCGGTCATCCTCCAGCGCAGCATGCTCCCCCAGCACATCACCCCGCCGCGCGGCCTCGAGGTCAGCCACCGCTACCTCCCCGCGAGCGACGTCAACGAGGTCGGCGGGGACTGGTACGACGTCCTGCCCCTGACGGGCGGCAAGGCGGCCCTGCTCATCGGCGACGTCATGGGGCACGGCATCGCCGCCGCCGCGGTGATGGGCCGGCTGTCCGCCTCGGTACGGGCCCTCGCGCGCCTGGACCTGTCGCCCGTACGGCTGTTGCACCAGCTGGAATCCACCCTCGGCGATCTCGCCGAGCCCATGCTGGCCACCTTCCTGTACGTGGTCTGCGACCCGGCCACCGGCCGCTGCACCCTCACCCGGGCCGGGCACCCGCCGCCCGCGCTCGCGCTCCCCGACGGCACGGTACGGCTCCTGGACACCCCGCCCGGGGTCCCGCTGGGGGTCGGGGGCATCGCCTTCACCCCCACCGACATCACGGTGCCCCCGGGGAGCGTTCTCGTGCTCTACACCGACGGACTGATCGAGGCCCGCGGCTGCGACCTGGACGAGCGGCTGGCCGAACTCACGCGCCTGCTCGCGCAGCCGCGGCGGCAACTGGACCAGGTGTGCGACTCGCTGATCACCCACCTCGTCCCGGCGGCGGCCGACGACGACGTCGCGCTCCTGGTCGCCCGCATCGGCGGCTAGTGCCGCGTCCCGCGGCCGCGCCCGGTGTCATGCGCGCCGCCAGATGCTCCGGTACGCCTCCCGGTAGCCCCGCGGGTCCCAGGACGTGGCCCCGCCGCTGTTCTCGGCCGTCACCACATGGACGGGGGCGACGTAGCCGCTGGGCGGACGGTCGGCGAAGGCGCGGTTGAACTCGTCGATGATCTGCCAGCCCTGCTGGGCCAGCGGTTCGGGGACGGTGGCCGCCTGGAACTGCCGGCCGGCGATGCGCTGGAAGGCGGAGGGATCGCCGTCTCCCGCCCCGATGTTGAAGGGCGGACCCCCGCCGGGGCGCCCGGCGCCGCGCAGCGCCGGGGCGGCGTCGGCGAAGTACAGGTCGTTGATCGCGACGGAGTCGGTCCACCGGTCCCGGAAGCGGGACACCAGCGACGAGACCTGCTGCGGGGTGCGCTGACCCGCGTCCGGGATGGGGATGTTCTCGGTCGCCAGCAGCGAGACCCCGGGGCAGGTCGCGAGCTGCCGTTCGATCAGCTCGGACTTGTTGCGGGCGAACGGGATCGAGTCGTCGGTGAAGACCACGACCCCGGCAGCGCCGCCGGACCGGGCGATGACCCAGTCCGCGCTGATCCGCGCGACGTCCTCCACCTTCGTGGTGACGTTGGTGAAGAGCGGGGGGCTCGTGCTCGGTCCGGGGGAGTCGAGCGCGTGCCAGCCGATCAGCGCGATGCCCGCGGCCGCTGCCCGCGCCGTCTGCTGCGCCGTGAGCCGGGGATCGAAGCCGCCGATGACGATGCCCGCGGGCTTGAGGGTGACCGCCTGGCTGAACGCGGCCTGGATGCCCGCCGGGGTGCCGTCCCCGTCGATCACCCGGACCTGCCAGCCGATGGCCGCCGCCGCTTCCCGCAGGCCCTGGGCGACCCCGGCGACACCGGGGTTGGTCATGGTCTGGGCGACGTAGACGACGGTCTTGTCCGGAACCGCCGCGGGGCCGGTCGTGGGACCGTTCCAGACGAGGTCCGTGCGCTCGGCTCCCGCGACGGCCCCCTTCGCCCGCGCGAGTGCGGCCGGGCAGCCCGCGGACGGGGCCGTGGCGGCGGTCCGCGACGGGCCGCCCCCGCAGCCGGCGAGGAGGGTGGAGGCGGCCGTCCAGAGGGCCGCGGCCGCGAGGACGCTGGTGCGATTCGGGTACACGGTGCTCCTGAGCGGGGGTGCGCTGGTGGTCTAGGGGGTGTCGTCCGCCCGCGGCGCCGACGGCCCGGGCGGGGCGGCGGGCGGGTGCGGGTCCGTCGCGGCCCGGGCGCGCAGCCGGCGCCGGGCCGTGTAGCCGGCCAGGCCGACCGCCATCAGCAGGGTGCTCCCGTTGAACAGCGGCGTGGCCCAGAACTGGGCGCCGAGCTGGCCGATTCCGGCGAGCCCGATGGCGAGCACGCTGACGGCGACGAGGGTCCCGAGCGCGTTGGCGCGGCCGGGCCTGATCGTGGTGGAGCCCAGCAGCGCGCCGACGAAGGCGGGCAGCAGGTAGTCCAGGCCGACGCTCGGGTTGCCGGTCTGCTGCTGCGCGGCGAGCAGGACCCCCGCGATGCCGGTGACCAGGCCCGATCCGGCGAAGGCGTAGACGCAGTACCGGCGGGTGGGGATGCCGATGATGTCGGCGGCGCGGGGGTTGGAGCCGACGACGTACAGGTACCGGCCGAACGGCAGCCGTTCCAGCACCACCCAGAGGACGACGACGGCGGCGAGGACGCAGAAGGCGGGCACCGGCAGACCGAGGAACCGGGCGTCGTACAGGTCGGTGAAGGAGGCGGGCAGGCCCTCCGGGCCGGGCACGATCCGGCTGCCGTCGGTGAGCCACCCGGTGAGGGCGTACATGATGCTGCCGGTGCCGAGCGTGGCGATGAGGGAGTCGATCCGGGCGAAGGCGACGACCGCGCCGTTCAGGGCGCCGACCAGCGCCCCGCCGAGCACGACGGCGAGGCAGGCGAGCGGCCAGGGCGTCCCCTCCTCGACGACGAGGTGCATCACCAGGACGTGCGCCAGGCCCAGCCCGTAGCCGAGGGAGAGGTCGAACCTGCCGGCGGCGATGGGGATCGTCACACCGAGGGCGAGGAGGGCGGGGATCGACTGGTCGGACAGGATCGAGGACACGTTGTCCCGGGTGGGGAAGGTGTCCGGCAGGGCGATGGAGAAGACCAGGAAGAGCAGGGCGGCCAAGGCCGGCAGGCCGTAGGTCCCGAGGACGTGTCCGCGCGCGGACCAGGAGGTCACGGGGCCGTGGTGCTTCCGGTGACGGCGGGCATCGCCGAGGCGGCCCGGGTGAGTTCGGCCGGGGTCAGGGCGGCGCCCGCCGGCTCGGCCGCCACCGTCCCGCGGACGAAGACCAGGGCGCGGTGGCACAGGTCCGCGACCTCCTCGAAGTCGGTGGACACGAGCAGGACCGCCAGGCCCTCGGCGACCGCTTCGTCGAGCAGCCGGTGGAGGGCCGCCTTGGCGCCGACGTCCACGCTCGCGGTCGGCTCCTCGAGGATCAGCAGTCGCAGCCGTCCCCGCAGCGCCCGGCCGAGGACCACCTTCTGCTGGTTGCCCCCGGACAGGGTCGCCAGGGGCACCTCGCCGTCGCGGGGGCTCACCGAGAACCGTTCGATCAGGGCGGCGCACTCGCGCCGCTCCCGCCGGGGCCCGAGCCAGCGCCATGCCGGCACACCGGCGGCCCGGGGATTGGCCAGGAAGTTCTCCCGGACCGTCAGATCGGGTGCGCAGCCCTCCTCCTGGCGGTTGGCGGCCACGAAACCGACACCCCGGCCGAGGGCTGCCGCCACGCCGCGCGGCTGGTACGGCGTGCCGCCGAGCAGGACCCGGCCGCCGAGCAGCGGCAGCGCGCCGGCGAGGGCGCGGCCCAGGTGCATGTGGCCGGCGCCGGTCAGCCCGACCATGCCGAGGATCTCCCCGGGCGCCAGGTCCAGGCTGACGGGCCCGGTGCCCCGCGTCGTCACGGCGTCGAGGCGCAGCACGGGAGGACGCCCGGCGGGTACGGCGGTGGCGGGCCCGCGCCCGGCCGGTACCCCGCCCGTGATGTCCCGTACCAGGCGGGCGGGTCCGTACCCGGCGAGCGGCCCCGCGCTGACGAGGCGGCCGTCGCGCAGCACGGCGAAGGTGTCGGCGACCCGGTACACCTCGTCGAGCCGGTGGCTGACGTACAGGACGGCGTGGCCCCGGTCGCGCAGGGTGTGCAGGACGTCGAAGAGCCGGGCGCAGTCGGCTGCCGGGAGCGTGGCGGTCGGCTCGTCGAGGACGAAGAGCTCGGCCCGCCGCGCGAGGGCCCGGGCGATGGCCACCAGGGAGCGTTCGGCGGGTGCGAGGTCCGCGATCCGGGCATCGGCGTCCAGGTGACCGGCGACGATGCCCAGGGCCTCGGCGCACCGCTCCCGGGTCCGCCGCCAGGAGATCAGGCCGTGGCGGCGCGCGTAGCCCGTCCCCAGGGCGATGTTCTCGGCGACCGTCATCCATGCGACCAGGCCGAGGTCCTGGTGGATGAAGGACATCGCCCCGGAGGCGGCATCGGATCCGAGCGGGTGCCCGGCCACCGTCACCTCACCCCCGTCGGCCCGCTGGACGCCCGCGAGCACCTTGATGAGCGTGGACTTCCCGGCGCCGTTGGGGCCGAGGAGGGCCAGTACGCTGCCGCGGTGCAGGTCGAGGGTGACGCCGTCCAGGGCGACGGTGCCGCCGAACCGCTTGCCGAGGCCGCGGATCCGGACGAGCGGCTGTGCGCCGGGGTGCCGGGGGCGACCGCTCGCCGGGGTGGCGGAAGTGTCATGGGCGTCATGCACGGACGTCTCCGGGGCCGGCCTCGGATCCCCCTCTCGGGAGGGCTGGGTCAGGAAGGATGCTAACGGCAGGTGAGGGCATTCCCGCGGATGCCGGTTGTTATGCCGCATCCAGGGCGCATTCGGCCCAGATGACCTTGCCGCGGTGGGTGTAGCGGGTGCCCCACGACTGGGCCAGCTGTGCGACGAGGAACAGGCCGCGACCGCCTTCGTCCGTGGTGTCCGCGCGCCGCAGGTGCGGGGCGGTGCTGCTGCCGTCGGAGACCTCGCAGATCAGCGCGCGGTCGTGGATCAGGCGCACCTGGATCGGCTCGGTGCCGTAGCGCACCGCGTTGGTCACCAGCTCGCTCAGCAGCAGTTCGGCGGTGAACGCGAGCTCGTCCAGCCCCCAGCGGGCCAGCTGGTCCGTGGCGGCGGCGCGGACCGCGGACACTTGCGCGGGATCGGCGGGCAGGTCCCAGGTCGCGATCCGGTCGGCGGGCAGGGTGTGCGTGCGGGCGACGAGCAGGGCGATGTCGTCGGCGGGATGATCGGGCGCCATGGCGTCGATGACCGTCCGGCAGGTGTCCTCGGGACTGCGGCCCGGGTGCGCGAGGGTGCGCCGCAACCGGTCGAGGGCGACGTCGATGTCGCGGCGGCGGTCCTCGACCAGCCCGTCGGTGTAGAGGACGAGCGTGCTGCCCTCGGGGAGCTCGATCTCGGCCGTCTCGAAGGGCAGCCCGCCGAGGCCCAGCGGGGGCCCGGCGGGCAGGTCGGCGAAGCTCGCGCTGCCGTCCGGACGGACCACGGCGGGCGGGAGGTGACCGGCCCGGGCCATGGTGCACTGGCGCGAGGTGGGGTCGTAGATGGCGTACAGGCAGGTGGCGCCGACGATGCCGGTGCTGCCCGTGGAGGGGTCGTCCCCCTCCTCCCGGTCCAGGCGCACCAGCAGGTTGTCCAGGTGGGTGAGGAGTTCGTCCGGGGCGAGTTCCAGCTCGGCGAAGTTGCGCGCGGCGGTCCGCAGCCGCCCCATCGTGGCGGCGGCGTGCAGCCCGTGGCCGACGACGTCGCCCACGAGGAGCGCGACGCGGGCGCCGGACAGCGGGATGACGTCGAACCAGTCGCCCCCCACCCCGGATTCGGCCGGCAGATAGCGGTGGGCGACCTCGACGGCGCCCTGCTCGGGCACGCCGCGCGGGAGCAGGCTGCGCTGCAGCGCCAGGGCCAGGGTGTGCTCCCGCGTGTAGCGGCGGGCGTTGTCGAGGCACAGCGCCGCGCGGGCCGCGAGCTCCTGGGCCAGCCGCCTGTCGTCGTCCCCGTACGGCACGGGGTCCTGGGAGCGGTAGAAGCTCGCGATGCCCAGCAGGACGCCGCGGGCGAGCAGCGGGACGGCGATGAGGGAATGCACTCCGCGCGCGAGGATCCGGCGCGGGTGTTCCGGGCCCCGGGCGAACCAGTCGGCCGCGGCCCCCGGCCCGGTCTCCATGACCGCCGCCCCGTCGCTCAGGCAGCGGAACTGCGGTGTCCCCGGGCCGATTCGCACCAGCTGTCCGACCGGGTGGAAGGGATGGTCGGCGCGGATGCCGTGGACCACCGTCCGGTGCAGGTCCGTCCCCGGCCCGGTGGGCTCGTCGCCGCGCAGCACGGCCTCGGGCAGGTCGACAGTGACGTAGTCGGCCAGGGCCGGGACCGCCGTCTCGGCGAGCTCCAGGGCCGTGCGGCCCACGTCCAGGGTGGTGCCGATGCGGGTGCTGGCCCCGGCCAGGAGTTCCAGCCGGCGGCGCGCCGCGACGGCGTACTTCCCGACCTCCGGCTCGCCCACCAGCACCAGGCCGCGGACCGAGCGGGAAGGGTCCCCGGGTACGGCGGACGGTGGAGGGGCGGGCTCCCGTCCGGCCGGTCCGGCGCGGGGCGCGGCCGAGAGATGGTGGACCGGCGGCGTGTCGCCGCCGAGCACGGCCTCGACGACCATTCCCTCGACCCCGGAGGGGCTCGTGACCGGGCGGCTCAGCAGGGTGACCTCGCGGCCATGGGGGAGCGCGATGTCGACGGCCGCCCGCAGGGGCGAGGAGATCAGCTCGGTCGCCTTCTCCGTGAGGACCGCCTGGTCGTGCGGGTCCAGACCGAGACCGGCCAGTCCGTGGAATGCGGCCGCTCCGTGCGGATCGGCCGGCCCGTCCGGCTCGGCGGCTCCCGCCGGAACGCCCGGCCCGAGGTGGTACCCGTCCTCGTCGCCCCCGCCCGCCCGGGCGCGCCGCTCGGCGTCGAGGTACGTCCGCAGCAGCCCGCGCTCGCGCTCCGAGCTCTGTTCCAGCAGCCGCCGCTCGATCGACTCGGCCGCCCGCCGGAGCATGACCGCGAGGGCCGGGCGCTCGTAGGCGTGCGGGTACCCGAAGCAGAGCACGCCCGCGATCCGCCCGCTGAGCTGGTCGCGGACGGGCACGGCGCAGCAGGCGTTCGACTGGCCGCGCTCGGCGAAGTGTTCCGCGCCGTAGACCTGGATGGGGCCGCGCTCCGCCAGCGCGAGGCCGATGCCGTTGGTCCCGGCGAACCGCTCGGCGAAGACGAAGCCGGGCACGCTCTGGATCGGGGGCAGGCTCCGGGCCAGGGAGGGGTCGCCGAACCGGCGCAGCAGGACCGTGCCGTTCGCGTCGGCCACCGAGAGGTTCATCCGGCTGCCGGAGAAGCGGGCCTGCAGCTGGTCGAGGACGGGCTCGGCCGCGCGCACGAGCCGGCTGTCCGGATCGAAGTCGTCCCGGTAGGGCAGGTCGCTCCGGTCGGGCGACAGGCCCAGCAGACGGCAGCGCAGCCACGAGTTCCGGATCGGGCTCCGGACCTCGCTTTCGGCCTCTTCGCCCACCAGGAACCGCTCACGGGAGCGTGCGGGGCCGATCTGCTCTCCCGTGACCCCCATCTGCATCACTTCCCCTTGCCGGTCATGCCCTCGGCCGTACCGGGATGATCGCCTGGAATTGGAATCAGTGTCGTTTGAGTATATTCCTGGCTATTTACGGCTTCACAGCAGAGCGACCGGATTGACCGGCGATCCGGTCCCGCCGGGGACGTCGAGGGGCGCCACGACGATCATGAACTCGTAGCGGCCCGCTTCCGCGCACGCGGCGGACAGCGCCTCCAGGTCCAGGTTGTCGAGCAGGGGCACCCCCATCGCCGCGACGGCGAGCGCGTGGACGGGCGAGTGGAGCCCCTCGACCGGGGAGGGCCGGACGTCGCTGTCGCCGTCGGCCCCGAGCAGCGCGATCGCGCGCTCGGCCAGCAGCGGCATCGCGTCCACGTGGAAGCCCGCGCTCGCCGCGTCCACGTCCCAGGGGCCCAGCTCGCGGCGGCGCCGGAACCGCCCGGAGCGCAGCAGCACCGCGCACCCGTCGTCGATCGCGGCGCCGAGCGCCCGCTCGGCGGCGATGACGTCGCGGGCGCGGACCGCGTGCCCGGGCTCCAGCCAGTGGGTCCCGAGAACAGCCGGCAGGTCCAGGAGCACGCCTCTGGTGACGAGCGGGCCGAGCGCCGCCACCGAGCCGAAGCGGGCGCCGCCGGATCCGATGAGCTCGCGTGCCGGATGCCCTTCGTACAGCTGCCCTCGGTAACCGATGTGCGACAGCGCGTCGAGGTGGGTGACGGCCTTGCCGTGGTAGTCGACGGCGAGGAAGTCCTTGTGGGCGGCCGGTTCCCCGGGCTCCACGTCGCCGAGGTCGGACATGTGGTGCAGGGCGGGCTTGGCGTTGTCGGGGCCGGGCCGGGTGTTCCAGGGCAACCCCAGGGGCACCGCCGTACCGTCCCGGACCAGGGCGGCGGCCCGGCGCACGTGGTCGGGGGTGACCCGGTTCCAGGCGCCCCGGTCGGCCCGGGCCCAGCGGCCCCAGGTGCGGACCGAGTCGAACAGGGCGTCGAACTCCTGGCGGGAGACCCGCGGGGCCTGCGGGGGGTCGGTGCTCACGGGCATGCGGTGCTCCAGGCTCGCGGGGCGGGCGGGGCGGCCCGCCGTTCGTGCATCCCTACCCGCTCGCGGCCGCGGCCGGACACCCGCGGTGCCGGGCGGCGCGGGCGGGGCGCGATCGGCCTGCGGTACCGGGCGGCGCGGGCGGGGCGCGATCCGTAAGAGACGGTCTCGGTGGCGGCCCGACGCCCCGGCGAGGCAGTCTGTAGTCATGAGAGCGCCCGTGCGCTCGCCCCCGGGACCGGGAGCCGGCGGCCACCACCAGGTCCTTTTCACCCTCGCGGAGTGCGTTCCCTTCGTGATCGCCCTGCTGGTGCTCCTCGTCGAGCTCACCCCCGCGCACGTCCTGTACACCGGCCCCCTGCTGGTCGCGACCCCCGCCCTGGCGGCGCTGACGATGGGTCCCCGGGGCACGCTCGCGGCCGCCGGGGTGGCCGTCGCCGTCAACGTGACCACCGCCAGCGTCAACGACGCCTGGGGCGGCCAGCAGGTCTACACGAACTTCCTCGCCCTGTTCCTGGTCTCGGTGGCGAGCTTCATGACCAGCCGCGCCGCGCGCACGCGCCAGGCGAGCGAACTCGACCAGGTCCGCCGGATCGCCACGGCGGCCCAGGACGTCCTGCTGCGGCCCGTCCCGGCCCGCCTGGGCCCCGTACGGGCCGCCAGCATGTACCTGGCGGCGGAGGAGGGCGCGCGGATCGGCGGCGACCTGTACGACGTGGTCCAGACCCGGTACGGCGTCCGGATGATCGTCGGGGACGTCCGGGGCAAGGGGCTGCCCGCCGTCCGGGCCGCCGCGGTCGTGCTGGGCGCCTTCCGGGAGGCCGTGCACTACGAGGACGAGCTGATGGAGGTCGTCAACCACTGCGGAGCGGCCCTGCGGCGGGACGCCGTCGTCGGGGGCACGCTCCTGGCCGGCGGCGAGGACATGCTCCTGGAGGGGTTCGTCACCGCGCTCGTGGCCCAGGTCCCGGACAGCCCCCACGTCGAGGTCGTCAACCGCGGGCATCCGCCGCCGCTGCTCCTGCGCGGCGGCGCGATCCGCTCCCTGACCCCCGCCACGCCCCTGCCGCCGCTCGGCCTGGAGGAGTTCATCGACGGTCCTCCCGGGCGGCCCGACAGCTATTCGTACGTCCCCGGGGACCGCCTGCTGCTGCACACCGACGGCGTCATCGAGGCCCGTGACGGGGACAACGCCTTCTTCGACCTGCCCGGGGCCATGACGGCCCTGGGCGGCCACACCCGGCAGGCGTTCCTGGAGGGCCTGCACCAGGCGTTGCTCCGGCACACCCGGGGCCGCCTGGAGGACGACGTGGCGGTCGTCCTCCTCGACCGGATCCGGGACGAGGCGTACGGGCCGGGCGGCGGCCCCGCGCCGGGAGGAGTCCCCCACCGTGGCTGAACCGGAGGCCGGGCGGCGTCGGCTCGCCGTGCCCCGCTGGATGCGCCGGAACACGTGCTCTCATCCCTCCGGACGACCCTGGGCCTGCGGGGTGGCGCGGCGGACCAGGTGCGGTCGGTGTATGCCGCCACCGGCGACAACTGTGCGTGGTCCGGGCGCAGTTGGTGTCCTGGGCGTCGAGGGTCTACAGCCCGGTGCCATGGCGCGCAGCCTGCGGCGGTTCGGCAGCCTCGGCTCCGTCTTCGTCCTGCTGTCCTGACTGATCGGTACTTCATCGTCGCCACGGCCGTCATCGCCCTCGGATACGTGGTGGCCCGCGAGCCACTGCCGACGCGCCTGCTCCGTACGCCCCCGGCCCACCGGCGCGCCGACCGCCCGCGTGGCGATCTTCCGAATCGGCCGCGAGAATGGGAAGGCCGGAGCGGGCGACGCCCGGGCGGCGTACCCGTACGGGGTGCTCCGCGGCGTCACTGGACCCCTCGCGCCACGCGGCAGTTGGGAACACAGGTGATCGCACATGTGTCGATGGCTCGCCTACTCGGGGACACCCCTGTTGCTCGACACCATCCTGTACAAACCGGCCCATTCACTGATCGACCAGAGCCTGCATTCCAAACTGGGCGTCGAGACGACGAACGGTGACGGCTTCGGCGTCGGCTGGTACACGGAGGACAACGACTCCCCGGCGCTCCTGCGGGACGTCGGTCCCGCCTGGAACAACCGCAACCTGCGCGAGATGGCGGACCACGTCCGCTCCCGGCTGTTCTTCGCCCACATCCGGGCGTCGACGGGGACGGCGGTGCAGCAGTCGAACTGCCACCCGTTCCGGCACGGCCGCTGGATGTTCATGCACAACGGAGCCATCGCCGGTTTCCACAGCATGCGCCGCGACCTCACCCTGCTCGTCGATCCCGCGCTGTACGCCGACATCGAGGGGACCACGGACTCCGAGGTGATGTTCTTCCTGGCCCTCACCTTCGGCCTGGACCAGGACCCGCCGACCGCCGTCGCCAGGATGGCGGGAGTGGTGGAGCGCGCCGGCCGTGACCACGGCGTGGAGTTTCCGCTCCAGATGACGCTCGCCATCACCGACGGGGAGCGCGTGTGGGCCTTCCGCTACTCCAGCCGGCGCAGCTCCCGGTCGCTGTTCTACAGCAGCCGGGTGGACACGCTGCGCAGACTCCACCCCGACGCCGAGTTCCTCCGGGGCGTCTCCGAGGAGACCCGCCTCATCGTGTCCGAACCCCTCAGTGACCTGCCCGGCGCGTGGAACGCGGTACCGGAAGGCACCTACGGCGTCGTCCAGCCCGGGGCGGACGAGCTCTACCCCTTCACACCGCAACCGGCATGACGCCGTGACGCCGTGACCGTTGCGGCCAGCCCGCCCCAACCGACAGGAGACAGGCCATGAACGGCGCGACCTTCGATCTGGCAGTGGACTACCCGATTCTGAACCTGTTCTGGACCATGATGCTGTGCTTCTTCTGGGTGCTGTGGTTCATGCTGCTCTTCCGCGTGGTCGGCGACATCTTCCGCGACGACGGGCTGCACGGCTGGGGGAAGGCGGGATGGACCCTCTTCGTCATCCTGCTGCCCTACCTGGGCGTCCTCGTCTACCTGATCGCCCGCGGGCGCGGGATGGGGGAGCGCGAGGCGAAGCGGGCTCGGCAGAGCGAGCAGGCGTTCCGTTCGTACATCCGTGAGAACGCCGGATCCACGGGCCACGTCGAGGAGTTGTCCCGGCTCGCCGAGCTCAAGAACCGCGGCGACCTCACGCCGGCCGAATACGAGCAGGCCAAGGCCAAGGTCCTCGTCTCCTCCTGAGACCGGCCGACCCGGCCGCTCGGCCGCCCGCCCGGCCGGCCGTCCCGCGCCGTCCCGCCGTCCCGGCGTCCCACCGCCCGCCCGCCCCCGCCGTCCCGCGGAGTTCCTGCCAGCCGTGGAGGGTCGATGCGTCCCTACCCGCCCATCGCCGAGCACGGACTGATCGGAGACCTGCAGACCTGTGCGCTCGTCTCGTCCGAGGGGGTGCTCAACTGGTTCTGCTCGCCGCGCTTCGACGCCCCCAGCGTCTTCGCGGGCCTGCTGGACCACGGCCGCGGCGGATACTTCGCCATCTCCGCGGGCGCTCCCGCCGCCCCCGACGCCGGGGAGCCGGTCCGCGAGGAGGCCGTCGTCACCCGCCAGCTCTACCTGGCCGACACCGCCATTCTGATCACCCGCTTCCTGACCCCCGAAGGCGTCGGCGAAGTCGTCGACTTCATGCCCGTCGCCGAACAGCACACGCCCACCGACCGGCACCAAGTGGTGCGGTACATCCGGGTGGTACGGGGGAGCGTGCGCTTCAGCCTGGAGTGCCGTCCCCGCTTCGACTACGGCCGGGCGCCGCACGAGCTGCTCCTGGACGGCCGCACCGCGCGCTTCGACGGGCCGGGGGTGAGCGCCCATCTGCAGGCCGTCGACACCATCGCCCTGGAGGCCGACGGTCAGGACGTGCGCGCGACCGTCACCCTGGCCGCCGGTGAGAACGCGGCCGTCCTGCTGACGGTCTGCGATGCGGGGAGCCCGGCTCCGCCACCCCTCGGGACGGCCGACGCGGTACGGCAGTTCATGGAGGTGCACCGCTTCTGGCACGAGTGGATCAGCCGCTGCAGCTACCGCGGCCGCTGGCAGCAGATGGTCAACCGCGCCGCCATCACCCTCAAGCTGCTCACCTACGCGCCCACCGGCGCCCCGGTCGCCGCGGCCACCATGGGCCTGCCCGAGCAGGAGGGCGGTGAACGCAACTGGGACTACCGCTACACCTGGGTCCGCGACGCCTCCCTCTCGGTACGCGCCATGCGGGACCTCGGTTTCACCCACGAGGCCGACGGGTTCCGCCGCTGGTTGCAGCAGCGGCTGCGGGCCGGCGCCGCCCCCAACGGGGAGCCCCTGCAGATCATGTACCGCGTCGACGGCGACCCGTACCTGACCGAGGAAGTCCTCGGCCACCTGGAAGGATGGCGCGGCTCGTCGCCCGTGCGCGCGGGCAACGGGGCCGCCGGCCAGCTGCAGTTGGACATCTACGGCGAGGCCGTCTTCGCCCTCGCCCAGGCAGGGCAGACGAGCGATGTCGTCGGCTACGACGCCTGGATGCACTCGGCGGGCGTGCTCGACTGGCTGTGCGACACCTGGGACCGCCCCGACGAGGGCATCTGGGAGACCCGGGGCGGCCAGAAGGACTTCACGTACAGCCGCCTCATGTGCTGGGTCGCCTTCGACCGCGGCATCCGCCAGGCCGTGGCCAACGCGCGCCCGGCGGACCTGAACCGCTGGACCGCCGTGCGCGACGCCATCATGGAACAGATCATGACCCGCGGGTGGAGCCCGGAACGGCAGGCGTTCGTCCAGCACTACGGCAGCACCGTCCTGGACGCCTCCCTGCTGATGATGCCGCTCGTCGGCTTCATCGCCCCCAAGGACCCGCGCTGGCTCTCCACGCTGGACGCGATGGACGCCGAACTCGTCTCGGACAGCCTCGTCTACCGCTATGACCCGGAGGCCTCTCCCGACGGTCTCCGGGGCACCGAGGGCACGTTCTCCCTGTGCAGCTTCCTCTACGTGTACGCGCTCGCGAGGGCGGGACGGCTCGAACAGGCCCGCTACGCCTTCGACAAGATGCTGACGTACGCCAACCACATCGGGCTGTTCGCCGAGGAGATCGGGCCGACGGGCGAACAACTCGGCAATTTCCCGCAGGCCTTCACCCACCTCGCCCTCATCACCGCGGCCCTCGCGCTCGACGCCGAACTCGACCGGTCCATGGGACGTGGCCCCGGCGCGTGACGCGCTCCCCGTGAGGCCGAGCGGATCCTCGCGTCACCTGCGCCAGAACAGGTGGTGCGTCACGCCGCTCGGGCTGGGTACGACCTCCAGGTGGAACCGGTCGAGGAGCTCGTCGGGGGACTCCCAGAGGCGTAGCCCGGAGCCGAGCTTCACCGGTGAGACCGCCACGTGCAGGGTGTCGACGAGGTCGGCGTCCAGGAACTGCCGGATGGTCGTGACCCCGCCGCCGAGCCGGACGTCCTGGCCCCCCGCCGCCTGCCGGGCCCGTTCCAGGACCGTGGCCGGGTGGCCGTCGACGAAGTGGAACGTGGTGTCGGAGAGCGTGAACGACGGACGCTCGTGGTGGGTCATGACGAACACCGGCGTGTGGAACGGGGGCTCCTCCCCCCACCAGCCGCACCACTCGTGGTCCTGCCAGGGCCCGCGCTGGGGTCCGAACTTGTTGCGGCCCATGATCTCGGCACCGATGTTGCGGGCGAAGTCCCGGGTGAAGTAGTCGTCCAGGCCCCGGCTGCCCCCGGAATCCGTACGCATGGGCCAGCTGGCCGTGGCTCCGGCCCAGGCGAACAGCTTCGCCGGATCGACGGCGTGGCCGAAGGGACGCTCGAGGCTCTGGTCCTCACCGGCACCGATCCCGTCACTCGAGACGCCGAAGTTCATCACTCTCAGCAGTTGACTCACGTGTTCTCTCCTCAGATCCTGTCGCGTCATCGTGTGGTGGACGCCGCACACGTGGACGCCGCACACCATGACGTCGAACGGGACACGGCTGGATCGACAGTGGCCCGCGATTCTTTTCCCAGCGTGTCAGGAAGCGGCCGGGGCGACCCGGCCGTACCCACCGGTGGGCACGGCTCCGATCGGGTGAAGATCTGGCGCGCCGCAGGTCCCGCGGGACCTGAAGAAACGATCGGGCCTTGGTACGACGGGCGCGTTGCCCCGCGACCGAAAGGTGCTCGCCCATGCCTCCCACGACCTTCAACGCGCCGGAGCCGGGGATGCCACCGCAGCCGGGACCCCGCCGTCGGCGGGGCCTGGCGGCGGTGCTCACCGGCGTCCTGATGGCCGCCGTCCTGCCCCTGGCCGTCGGGGCCCCGCAGGCCAGCGCCGCCGTCGGCATCGCCGAATACCCCGTACCCACCCCCAGCACCCCGGTCGGCATCACCACCGGCCCCGACGGCAACCTGTGGTTCACCGAGGCGGTCGGCAACAAGATCGGCCGGATGAGTCCGACGGGCACCCTCATCGCCGCGTACCCCTTGCCCGGCGAGTTCAGCACCCCGCACGACATCACCACCGGCCCGGACGGGAACGTCTGGTTCACCATGCAGCACTTCGACTCCCGGGTCGGGAAGATCGACATGAGCGGCGCGGTCACCGAGTACCACCTGCCCGACCAGTTCGACGAGCCCACCGGCATCACCGCGGGCCCGGGCGGGGCCCTGTGGTTCACCGAGCAGAACGCACACCGGATCGCCCGCATCACCACCGCCGGCGCCCTCACCGAGTACCCGCTGCCCGTCGGCTCCGGCCAGCCGTCCTACATCACCACCGGGCCGGACGGGAACCTGTGGTTCACCGAGATCGGTGACAACATCATCGGCCGCATGACCCCGTCCGGCGCCGTCACCCAGTTCCCGGTCCCCGGCGGCGGCGGCCCGACCGACATCACCACCGGCCCGGACGGGAACCTCTGGTTCACCGTCTTCGGCGGCAACCGGATCGGCCGGATCACCCCGTCCGGCGCCATCACCCAGTACGACGTACCGTCGGACGGCGCTTCGCCCCAGCCGCAGGACATCACCGCCGGGCCGGACAACAGCCTGTGGTTCACCGAACGCAACAGCGGGAAGATCGGGCGGATCAGCACCTCCGGCGTCATCGCCGACTTCCCCCTGCCCTCCTCGGAGCGCGGCCCCTGGGGCATCACCAAGGGCCCGGACAACGACATCTGGTTCGCCGAGACCTCCAGCTTCATCGGGCGCATCCACCTGACCGCCGCCGATCTGGCCGTCGCGAAGTCCGACGCGGGCTCCGACCCCGTGGTGGAGGGCCAGAACGTGACGTACACGCTCACCGCGACGAACAACGGTCCGGAGACGGCCGAGGGGGTCGTCCTCCAGGACACCCTCCCGGCCGGACTGCAATTCGTCTCGGCGTCCCCCGGCTGCACCGCGGCCGGTACCACCCCGGACGTCGTCACCTGTGGCATCGGCGCCCTCACCGCCGGAGCGAGCGCCGCGCGGACCATCACCGCGACGGCCACGACCGAGGACACCGTCAGCGACACCGCGGGCGTGGGCGGCGCGGTCTCGGACCCGGCCCCGGCCAACGACACCGTGACCGAGACGACCACCGTCAACGCGACCACCTGCTTCGGCGAGCAGCCGACCATCAACGGCACCCCCGGCGACGACCGGATCACCGGCACGCCCGGACGCGACGTCATCCTCGCCCACGGCGGCAACGACACCATCAACGCGCTCGGGGGCGACGACCTCGTCTGCGGCGGCCCCGGGGCGGACTCGATCGCCGGCGGCCCCGGCAACGACCGCATCGCGGGCGGCGCGGGCAACGACACGCTCCACGGCAATCCGGGCGACGACATCGTGACCGGCGGCCCCGGCGACGACTCCCTCTTCGGCGACGTGGGCAACGACAACCTCGACGGCGGGCCGGGCACGAACACCAACAACGGCGGCCCCGGCACCAACGTCTGCGCCAACCCCGGCACGGGCCCCGGCTGCCCGTGACCCGTCGCCCGTGGGCGAGCCCGGTCGGGGGCCCGGTCGGGGGCCCGGTCGCGGCGGGTGTCGAGGACACCCGCCGCGCGGGGGCGGGCGCGCTGGGTCAGGCCGCCGGGCTGAGGGCGGACCGGAGGCGGGGGACCAGGTCGAGGAGGTCCTGGTACCAGCAGCCGGCCTCGTGGCCGCCGCCCTTGCAGTACTGGCCCCAGGAGGCTCCGTTGCCGTAGTTCTCGTAGTGGACGGGGATGCCCAGGGCGTCGAGCTTGGCCTTCATGTGGACGGAGGCGCTCTCCAGCCACCACTCCCGGACGTCGTACTTCCCCCCGTCACCGTTGCCGACGTAGATGTGGATGCCCATCCCCCCGAGCTTGGCGGCGTTGGCGACCGGGTCGGCCTGGTTCCAGCGCCAGTCGGCGTTGAACACCGGGTACGGGGTGCCGAAGAGGGCGTCGCTGTCCACGCCGGGGGCGTAGGCGTTGCCGTCGCAGGCGACCGTCCCGGAGGTCGAGGCGCACAGCGCGCCCGACGCGTTCGTCAGGGAGGCCACGGTGGCCAGGCGCAGGGCCATCTGGTTGGCGCCCAGCTCCAGGTCACCGGAGAGGGAGCCGACCTGGCTGAACAGGTCGGGATGCAGTTGGGCGTAGTGGAAGGCGCCGAAGCCGCCCATGGAGATGCCGGCGATGGCGCGGGCCTGCTTCGTGGCGATGGTGCGCAGGCTGGCGTCGATGAACGGGATCACCTGCTTGATGTGGAAGTTCTCCCAGTTCTGGGCACCGGCGGCGGTGTGCTGGTTGAGCCAGTTCGCGTACCAGCCGCGGTTGCCGCCGTCCGGGACGACGGTGATCATTCCGGCGGCCCCGGTGAGTGCCTCGTTGCCGTAGAAGGCGTTGGAGGGGTCGTCCGGCGAGCCGTGCAGGAAGTACAGGACCGGGTACCGCTTGCCCGGGTTGGCCGCGTAGTCATCGGGCAGGATGATCCGGATGTTCTGCTCGCCCTGGACCTCGGCGGACTTCACCGTGATCACGAAGTTGGTGTCGGTGTTGGCCGGTGCCGAGCCGGCGGTGCTCGCGACCTGGGTCAGCCCGAACCCGTCCGCCAGCGGCGGCCGCGCCGAGGCGTGGGCGGCGGGAGCGAGCAGCACCAGCAGGGCGGCCGTGGCCAGCACGCCCACGGTGCGCTTGAGGGAACGCAGCACGGTCGGGCGGGGCGTCGGGGGAGGCATCCGATGTAACCGATGTGTCCTCATGACGTACTCCTCGCATGGAATCGGAAGCGGTGTCCGGTCGGAGCTGACGGCCTACCGGATCTTCGGCTCCGCGACCGGCGGAGTCAAGGTCGTGCCCGGCCGCGCACTCATGCCCGATGGGACGGCCTGGGAGAGGGTGAGGACGCGGTCGGGGCGGTCGGTGTCGCGGGCCTCGATGGTCGGGTAGACGCGCCACTGCCCGTCGCGGAGCTCGGCGACCGGACACGACCAGTTCTCGTGCGGTGCGGGGTCCACCACGTGGGTGGTGGCCGTCGCGACGTCGTGGATCACCAGAGAGAGGACCGCGATCGCGCCCATGCCCACATATCCCTGGAGGGGGTGGTCGTCCGGGGCGGCCATCTCCGTGACGTAGAAGCGGTCGCGCACCCAGTAGCCGGTGGAGTCCAGGAAGTTGGGCGTCTCCACCCGGATCCCGTCCACCCACAGCGTCACCCAGGACCACTTGTCCCGGACGGTCACCGCCCGGTGGCGGTCGTCGGCGGTGAAAGCGACCCGCACCGCGTACGGGGTGAAGAGGTCCCAGAAGTTCCCGCAGGCGCCGGCCACCGGACCCTGGCGCGGTGCCGGCCGCTCGCCCGCGGGCGGCGGAACGGGGTCCTGCGAGCAGGTCCACGGTTCCCGGCAGGAGCGGTCGATCCGGCGGGTGCAGCCGAGGCCGAGCGCCGCGAAGTCGCGGGGTGACAGCCGGGAGAGCAGCTCGCCCAGCCGCTCGCAGTACCCCTTCTCGCCCAGCCGCGCGGTCTGCTCGGCCGCGTCCGCCCACCACTGCCGGACCGCGAGCGCCTCGGGCGAACGGCTCAGCCAGTCCCGCCACGGATCGTCGGCCCCCGGCTCGGTCGCCCGGTCTTCCCGCCTGCGCCACAGCCGCATCGCGCACCACCCCCGGCGACGGATCGTAGACCGCGTACGGCGCGGGGCGCCCCCGGGTTTCCGCGCCCCGCCGCACCCTCGTGGCTCACGCGGTACCCGTGCCGGGCGGCGGCTTCGGGCCCTGGCGTTCCCAGCCGGGGGAGTGGATCTCCAGGTGGAGGTCCGGGTTGCGCACCTCCGCCCCGCAGGTGCGGCAGGTCCAGGCCGCGTCCAGCGGGTGGTCGGGGTGGTCCGGCCGGTCCGCCGGGTGGTGCCGCAGGACCACCGGGGGCTCCGGGGACAGCCAGCGGTCGCCCCAGGCGAGCAGCGCCTGGGTCAGCGGGGCGAGGTCCCGCCCGGCGTCGGTGAGGTGGTACTCGTACCGCGGCGGGCGCTCGCTGTAGGCGCGGCGCTCGACCACCCCCGCCTCCTCCAGCGCGCGCAACCGGGCGGTGAGGCGGTCCCGCGGCGCGCCGGTGTTGGTGACGATCCGGTCGAAGCGGTGGTTGCCGTAGAACAGCTCGCGCACGGCGAGCAGCGCCCACTTCTCGCCGAGGACCTGCAGCGCGGCGGCGATGGAACAGGGGCGGCCGGGCAGCGGGGCAGCGGCCCGACGGCCGGGGGTGGGGCCGGCGGAGCGTTCGGCGGGGGACTGGTTCACCCCACCAGCCTGTCATAGAGGGTTGCGTATTCAAACTCACCTCCGCTACCTTTCCGGGCCATGGAGCTAGTTGGAATATCAAACCCAGTGGTGGAGCCCGCCGACCCGGACCGGCCCCGCCGCCGCGCCGCGTTCCTGGTCATCGCCGCCGCGGTCTTCGTCTCGAACCTCGACCTGTTCATCGTCAACGTCGCGCTTCCGGCGATGCAGGAGCACTTCCACGGCAGCAGCCTGGCCACCCTCTCCTGGGTGCTGAACGGCTACGCCATCGTCTTCGCCGCGCTGCTGGTCGTCGCCGGACGGCTGGCCGACCGGATCGGCCACCGACGGGTGTTCCTCGCCGGGCTGGCCGTCTTCACCGCCGCCTCCGCGCTCTGCGCGCTCGCTCCCGCCGTCGGCTGGCTGGACGCCGCCCGCGTGGTGCAGGCGGCGGGCGCGGCGGCGCTGATGCCGACCTCGCTGGCGCTGCTGCTGGACGCCACCCCCCAGGCCGAGCGCCCCGGCGCCATCCGCGCCTGGGCCTCCATCGGCGGGATCGCCGCGGGGCTGGGGCCGGTCCTCGGGGGACTGTTGGTCGAGGCCGATTGGCGCTGGGTGTTCATCGTCAACGTCCCCGTCGGCGTGGCCGCCCTCGCCGTGGGCGCACGCGTCCTGCCCACGGTGCGGGGCCGGGAGGACGGGCCGCTGCCCGACCTGGTCGGCGCGGCACTGCTCACCCTCGCCATCGGCGCCCTCGCCGTGTCCCTGGTCAAGGCGGACGCCTGGGGCTGGGGATCGGCCAGGGTGCTCGGCGGCCTGCTCGCCGCCCTCCTGCTGACCGCCGGTTTCCTGCGCCGCTCGGCGCGCCACCCGGCGCCCGTCGTCGAGCTGTCGATGCTGCGGGTGCCGAGCTTCGCCGCGGCCAACACCGCCGCCCTGCTGTTCACCGTCGCCTTCGCGGGGATGCTGCTGACCTCGGCGCTCTGGTGCCAGCAGGTCTGGGGGTATTCGGCGCTGCGCACCGGGCTCGCCATCGCCCCGGGGCCGCTGCTGGTACCGCCGGTCGCGCTGGGCAGCGCCGTACTCGTGCGCAGGCTCGGACCCGGCCGGCTCGCCGCCCTCGGCACCCTGCTGTTCGCCGGCGGCATCGGCTGGTGGGCCGCCGGCATCGGGGTCCGCCCCGGCTACGCCACCGAACTGCTTCCGGGGATGCTGCTCACCGGCCTGGGCGTGGGGCTGGTGCTGCCCACGCTGATCGGGGCCGCGGCGGCGGCGCTGCCGCCCGCGCGCCTCGCCACCGGATCCGCGGTCACCACGATGGCGCGGCAGATCGGAGCCGTGGTGGGCGTCGCCCTGATGGTCAGCCTGATCGGCACCCCGGACGGGCCCCAAGCCGCACTCGAGGGCTTCCGGCGCGGCTGGATCGCGGTGATCGTGGCGGTGCTGCTGGCCGGCGCGGCGGCCCTGGTACTCGCCAACGCCCAGCGCAGGGCGGCGGCAAGGTAGCCGCGGCCGCCGGGCCGTGGTGCTTGGCCATTGCCCTGTACGGGGGTGGCCCTCAGACTCGGGGCGTGTGGGTCTTCATCTTCGCGGGGGCGGGCGCGCCGCTGCTGGGCGTGAGCCTCGCCCGAGTGCGGCTGTACCGCGGGCTCTACCCCCGGGACCGGCCGGACCGGCGGGCGGACGGCGCGCCGCTCGGCCTGTACGAGGCCGCCTACCTGGAGCGCGGCCGCCGCGGGGTCGCCGAACTGGCCCTGTGCGCGCTGTACCTGGGCGGCCGCCTGACCGTGGACGACGACGGCCGGATCGCGGTGGTCCGGGGCGCCGGGGGTCCGGAGGATCCCGACCCCGTCCAGGCGGCCGTCCTCGTACCGCCGGCCGGCACCCCACCGCCCCACGCGCGGGAGGTGGCGGCCCGGGTCGCCGACGGCACCGCCGTGGCCGACGTCGAGCGGAGGCTGGTGGAGCGCGGGCTGGCGGTGGACCCCCGGCGGCGCGGCCGTACCGAATCCGCCGAGCTGGGGCAGACCGTGTGCCTGCTGGTCGCGATGCTGGCGACCGTCGCGGCGTGCATCACGGAATCCGCCACCGGGCAGGGCACGGGCCTGCGCCCGTTCCTCGCGTTCGCGGCGCTCGGGGTGGTGACGGGCCTGGTCACCCTGCTCGCTGGGCCCGTCATCCCGCACCGCCACGCGACGGCGGCCGGGCAGCGCCGCGCGCGCGACGCCGCCGCCGACGGCAGGTGGGCCCCGCCCCTGCCGCCCGGGGCTCTCACCGGGACCCGGCACGCCCTGACCGGCGTCGCCCGCGACGGCCCAGGCTCCGCCGCAGCCCCCGCCCTGGCCCCCCTCGCGGCCCACCTGCGCCCCGTTCCCGGACCGCGGGCGCCGTCGCCCGCGGCCAACGAACCCCCGAGCGTCGGCGGCTGCGGCGCGGGCTGCGGCGGGGGCTGCGGCGGGGGGATCTGACGGGTCACCGCCCGTACGGGTCCGGGCGGGGGCCGGCACGCGGACGGTGCGACTGCATCTTTTGGCCTACTGCCTTTTCCGCCCTGCGGAGGACCCTCGCGCGGCGCCGCCGCGAGAGGGTTGATCCGTGCGGACAACCATCGGATACACCGTCGAAAGCATCGGCTACGTCGTAGGAGGCCAGGGGCTCGTCAGCTTCGCCTCGCAGGCCCTCTTCGGGACGGAGTGGGGCTGGATGCACAAGGTCGTCGACCTTCCGTCCACCGCCTACCTCGGCATCGTCGCCGTGGGGCTGGCGCTCATCGTCGGCGGCATGAAGACACGCAAGCCCCCCGAGCACCGGGCGGCCGCCTGACCGGCGCGCCCTTCAGCCCGCGACGTCCCCCTCCATGGGGACGCGCATCAGTCCGGTCCGCCCAGCACGATCCTCCACACGCGGGTCGCCACCTGGAGGTTCAGCCGGTCCTCGACGTTCGCGAGGTCGTTGCCGCTGATGTCGCGGATGCGCTGGAGCCGATAGCGCAGCGTGCTGCGGTGGATCGCGAGGGATTCGGCGGTCTCGTCGTAGTTGCCGCCGCAGTCGAAGTACCGGGACAGGGTCTCCACCATGGTCGCGTGGTGCAGGGCGTCGTAGTCGATCAGCTCCCCGAGCCACTCGTGAACGAACGTCTCCAGCTCCCGGACATCGTTGCCGGGGCCCAGGATGCGGTAGAGGCCGAGCTCGTCGAAGAACGTCGTGCCGTAGCGCTCGCGGGAGTGGCGGCGCACTTCCAGGGCGCGCTGCGCCTCCTGGTAGCGGTGGGGGATGTCGTCCAGGGAATCGCAGGGGGCGCTCACCCCGATCGTCCCGGACCGTGTCCCGGTCTCCCGGGCGAGCGCCTCGTACAGGGCGCGGGCGTGCGGCCTGGCGTCGGCGACCAGGACCACGTGGTCGGGACGTGGGGTCAGCAGCGAGCGCATGCCCACGGCAGAGGCCGCCCGGCCCACGGTCTGAGCGAAGGAATCGTCCGCCGTCCGGCTCGGCCACTGCACCACGACCACGTAGTGGCTGCGGTGCAGGTCGTGTCCGACCGCCTCGGACCGGGCGTAGGCGCTCGCCTCGTCCGTCCCCGCCAGGAGGTCGTCGACCAGCTCGCGGTGCAGCCTCACCTCCACTTCGGCCAGGCTGCGCAGGTGCGCCAGCTCCAGGGCGAGCGACGTGGCGGCGTGTTCCAGCGCGAGCACGGTGTGCTCGTCGGCCTCGCCCCCGGCATCGACCAGAGCCAGCACGCCCAGGATCTCGCCGTGCGGGCGGATCAGGGTGACCAGCCGGTCCTTCATCCGCACCGGCCCGACCTCCCGTGCGAGGGCCCGCAGCATGTCGTTCCGGCGCGCGGGGTCCGGTTCCGGATAGGGGTCGGGGCGGCCGGGGCCGGTCCAGGACCGCAGCCGGCCGAAGCGGTCCTCGACCAGCGCGGGGAGTCCGGTGAGCCCGTGCAGTGCGCGGGTGATGGTTTCCTCGCCGCCACCCGAGGCGGCGACGTCGGCCATGAGCGCGTGAACGTCCCGCTGGAACCCCAGCTCGGCCGCGACGGAGATCAGCTGACGCTGGAGGGCGCTCCGCTCCTCCTTCAGCCGGCCCAGCTCCGCGGCGTCCTCGCGTTGGCGGCGCTGTGCGAAGGCGGCCGACAGAGCGGCGGCGGTGTGCCCGACGAGCGTGGCGAGCAGGGACCGCTCGGCCGCGGTGGGCCGGGAGCGGGACGTCACCACGAGGCAGCCATGCAGGCCCTCGAGACCGCGCAGGCCCAAGGCCCAGCCCCAGCGCCGGCCGGGCACGATCACGGGGCCGTCCTGCCCGGCGAGCTCCCGCACTCTCCGGTCCACGGCCGAGGCGTGGATCCGTCCGGCCTCCCGCGGGCTGTGGACCAGCTCGTCGTCCACCCTGAGGTATCCGGCTTCGGCGCAGTAGGGCCCTACGGCGGCCAGGTGGTCCATGGCCAGGCGCAGGATCTCGCCTTCGTCCCGGGAGTCGGACAGGGCGTGGGAGAGCACCACCAGTTCGTGGAGGGCTCGGGCGCTCGGCGTAGCGGCGGGTGCGCGGGGCCCCCTCCGCGCGGCCGTGGGGCGCCGCCCGGCGCTGCCCCGGGGACGCGTGCCCCCACGCTCGGGGCGTCGGCGGTACAGGTGGTACACCCGGCTGCCGGGCATGGGATTGCTCCCTTCCCGCGAGCCCTCAGGGAGTTAGCGGCGGCCTTTCTTCTCTTCGGCCCCTCATTTTACGCCTTTCGGGACAACCCGCCCCATGTCCTCGTGCTCGCGGGCCGACGGGCTCCGTCGCTTTTCGACCTGCCGGGGGCAGGCGTCAAGCCGCTCGGGTCGCGAGTCTGGGACGTGTACGCCCTGTAGTGGGGCCTCCGGGACTTCGCCTCCGTCCGCTCGATGCAGTCCGGCCGGTACGACGTCGTCGTGGACGAAGCGCTCGCCGGCGAGGCCGTACGGCTGCCCGGCGGGCCGCGGGCCACGGCGTCGGCGGACGTCCCGCCCCTACCCGAACGTTCGGATCCGCAGTGCCGGCGCGCGCCGCCGCACCGGGAGGAGTTCCTCATGGCCAAGGCAGTGGGCATCGACCTGGGCACCACCAACTCGGTCATCGCCGTGTGGGAGGGCGGCGAGCCGTCCGTCGTGCCCAACAGCGAGGGCAACCGCACGACACCGTCCGTGGTGGGCTTCACCGATACCGGCGAGCGCCTGGTGGGCCAGCTGGCCCGGCGCCAGGCGATCCTCAACCCCAAGGGCACCATCTACTCGGCCAAGCGGTTCATCGGCCGGCACTTCGACGAGATCTCCGACGAGGCCAGGGCGGTCGCGTACGACGTCGTCGAGGGCGACGGCGGGGCGGCCCGTTTCAAGGTGCGCGACAAGCTGTACGCGCCTGAGGAGATCAGCGCCCAGGTGCTGCGCAAACTCGCCGACGACGCCTCCAAGCAGCTGGGGGAACGGGTCACGGAGGCAGTCATCACCGTGCCCGCCTACTTCAACGACGCCCAGCGCACCGCCACCAAGGACGCCGGACGGATCGCGGGACTGGAGGTGCTGCGGATCGTCAACGAGCCGACCGCGGCAGCCCTCGCCTACGGCATGGACAAGAAGGAGCACGAGACCGTCCTCGTCTTCGACCTGGGCGGCGGCACCTTCGACGTGAGCATCCTCGACGTCGGCGGCGGGGTGGTGGAGGTGCGCTCCACCGCCGGCGACAGCCACCTGGGCGGCGACGACTTCGACCGGCGTCTGGTGGACCACCTCGCCGACGACTTCCAGAAGGAGAACGGCATCGACCTGCGCAAGGACCCGCAGGCGCTGCAACGCCTCTTCGAGGCGGCGGAGAAGGCCAAGACCGAGCTCAGCTCGGTGACACAGACGCAGGTGAGCCTGCCGTTCATCACCGCGGACGCCGCGGGCCCCAAGCACCTCACCGACTCGATCATGCGGTCCACCTTCGAGCAGATCACCGGCGACCTGGTGGAGCGGTGTCTGGGACCGGTTCAGCAGGCCATGACCGACGCCAAGGTCGGAGAGAGCGACATCGACGAGGTCATCCTCGTCGGCGGATCCACCCGCATCCCCGCCGTCCAGTCCCTCGTGCGGCGGCTGACCGGCGGCAAGGAACCCAACATGAGCGTCAACCCCGATGAGGTCGTGGCCCTGGGTGCCGCGATCCAGGCCGGGGTGCTCAAGGGTGAGGTCAAGGACGTCCTGCTGCTCGATGTCACGCCCCTGTCGCTGGGCGTCGAGACGCGCGGTGGCGTGATGACGAAGATCATCGAGCGGAACACCACCATCCCCGTGCGCCGCTCCGAGACCTTCTCCACCGCCGAGGACAACCAGCCCGCCGTCGACATCGTCGTCCTCCAGGGCGAGCGCGAGCGGGCCGCCGACAACCGGGTGCTCGGCCGGTTCCAGCTCACCGACATCCGGCCGGCGCCGCGGGGCGAACCCCAGGTCGAGGTCACCTTCGACATCGACGCCAACGGCATCCTCAACGTCACGGCCCGCGACCGGGACACGGGCAAGGAACAGGGCATCACCATCAGCGAGAGCTCCAACCTGGACCGCGGTGAGGTCGACCGCATGGTCGAGGAGGCCGAGCGCAACCAGGGCCAGGACCAGGCACTCCGCGAAGCCGTCGACGCCCGCAACGCGCTCGACGCCGTCGCGTACCAGGTCGAGAAGCTCCTCGCGGAATTGGGCGACGCGGCGCCCGCACACGAGAAGGCGCGCGCCGAGATGCTCGTGGCCGACGCCCGGGCGGCGGTCAAGGAGGAGGCGGGCGTGGAGCGCGTACGGCCCCTGACCTCCGAACTCCAGCAAGTGCTCGCCGGGATGGCGGCCCATCAGGGCGCCGCCGCCCCAGGCGGCCCCGACCAGGACGGCACCGGAGGCGGCGCGACCGGTGGCGGCGCGAGCGGCGGTGGCGGTGACGACGACGACGTCATCGACGCCGAGTTCGACAAGGAGTGAGGCGCGTCATGGCCAGCCACCCCCAGCACCCCGACCGGGCCGCGGCTGATCCGGTCGAACCGGGCCCCGAGGGCGCCGTACGCCCTCCCCGCGGCGATCTGCCCCCGCCGGGGCCGCCGCCCCGGCCGGAAGCGGGGTACGACGAACCGGGACCCGACGCCGCCGGCCCCGCCTCCGCCGAGGACGAGTACACGACCGCGATCCGGGAACTGGAGGACCGCTGGCGGCGCGCGCTCGCCGACCTCGACAACCTCCGCAAGCGCCACGCCAGGGAACTGGAGCGGGAGCGGGCGGTGGAGCGCTCCCGCACGGCCGCCGCGTTCCTGCCCGTCCTGGACAACCTCGAACTCGCCCTGGCCCATGCCGGCGCCGATCCGGGCGCGATCGTCGAGGGCGTCCGGGCGGTCCGCGACCAGGCGGTGAACGTCCTCGAACTGCTCGGCTACCCGCGGCACGCCGAGACCGGCGTGGCCTTCGACCCGGCCCGGCACGAGGTGGTCGGTGTCGTCCAGGACCCCGAAGCCCCCGCGGGCACCGTCGTCGAGGTGCTGCGCCCCGGCTACGGGGACGGCGACCGGCAGCTCAGGCCCGCCGCCGTGACGGTCGCGAAGCGGGAGTGACCGGTCATGGCACGGGACTTCTACGAGGTGCTGGGCGTTTCCCGGACCGCGGGCCAGGACGAGATCCAGCAGGCGTATCGCAAGCTCGCCCGCAAGTACCACCCCGACGTCAACAAGGACCCGGACGCGGAGGAACGCTTCAAGGACCTCAACGAGGCGTACAGCGTCCTGTCGGACCCGAAGACCCGGGGCCGTTACGACCGCTTCGGCGAGGACTTCCGCAAGATCCCCGAGGACTTCGACGAACGGGTCGCGGCCGGAGCGGGCGGTGGCTCCCGCGCTCGCAGGACGGCGGGCGCGGCGGGCGCGGGCGGCCCCCGTGTCCGGTACACCACCGGCTTCGGCGACGGCTTCGGCGACGGCTTCGGAGCGGAAGGCATCGACATCGAGGACCTGTTCGGTTCGATGTTCGGAGCCGGCGCCGCCCCGGGCCGCGTCCCGGGGGCGGACCAGGAGGCCGAGCTGCCGCTGACCGTCGAGGAGGCGTACCGGGGCGGTCGGCGCGGTGTCACGCTCGCCGGTCCCACCGGGCAGCCCCGGCGGTACGAGGTCGACGTCCCGCCGGGCGTCACCGACGGGCAGCGCATCCGGCTGGCGGGTGAGGGCGGCCGGGGCAGTGGTGAGGCCCCCGCGGGCGACCTGTACCTGCGGGTGCGCATCAAGCCCGACCCCACGTTCCGGCTGGACGGCCGTGACGTGCACGTCCAGGTCCCCGTCACCCCCTGGGAGGCGGCCCTGGGCGCGACCGTGCCGGTGCCCACCCCCGGCGGTGGCACGGCCAAGGTGACCGTGCCCGCGGGCTCGTCCAGCGGCCGCAAGCTGCGGCTGCGGGGCGAGGGCATGCCGAACCCGCGCGGGGCGGCCGGTGACCTGTACGCCGAACTCCGCGTCATGGTGCCGCCCACCCTCGGCGACCGGGAGCGCGAACTGTTCGAGGAGCTCGCCGCCACCTCATCGTTCGACCCCAGGAGGACGCGATGAACCACCGACCCGCGGGAGCGGCGGGCACCGGCGGGACCGGCGCGGGCGACCGCCCGGTGCGAACGGGCACCGACGTCACCGCCTCGACGGTTGTCCGGTACGCGCTCGTGCCCGTGCCCGGGCTCTCCCTGAACGCCGTGGCCCGTCGTTCGGGCCTGCATCCCGATCTGGTCCGGCGGTTCGTCGCGCTCGGCCTGGTCGACGCCGAGCGCGACGCCGCGGGGCACCTGGTGTTCGACCCCGCGGCGCCGGCGGTCCTCGCCCGCATCCAGCGGCTGCGCTCCGGACTCTGCCTCAACTACGCATCCATCGGTCTGGTGCTCGACCTGCTCGACCGCATCAGCCTGCTCGAAGCCGCCCTGCGCGGCCGCGGCACGAGGAGTGAAACACCCCCATGGACATGAACCGTCTCACCCAGAAGTCCCAGGAAGCCCTCCAGGAGGCCCAGAGCGCGGCCCTCGGCATGGGGCAGACCGAGGTCGACGGGGAACACCTGCTGCTCGCACTGCTCGATCAGGACGACGGTCTGATCCCGCGACTGCTGCAACAGGGCGGCAGAGAGCCGGAGGAGCTGCGCGCGGCCGTGCGAGAGGAACTCGCCCGCCGCCCGAAGGTCACCGGCCCCGGCGCGACGCCCGGCCAGGTCTTCGTCACCCAGCGCCTGTCCCGCCTGCTCGACGCCGCCGAACGGGAGGCCAAACGCCTCAAGGACGAGTACGTGTCCGTGGAGCACCTCCTGCTCGCCCTGGCCGAGGAGGGCTCCTCCACCGCCGCCGGGCGGCTGCTGGGCCGGGCCGGCATCACCAGGGATTCGTTCCTGAGCGCGCTCACCCAGGTCCGTGGCAACCAGCGCGTCACCTCCGCCAACCCCGAAGTGGCCTACGAGGCGCTGGAGAAGTACGGCCGCGATCTCGTCGCCGAGGCCAGGGCCGGCAGGCTCGACCCGGTCATCGGCCGGGACGGCGAGATCCGCCGGGTCACCCAGATCCTCAGCCGCAAGACCAAGAACAACCCCGTCCTCATCGGCGACCCGGGCGTCGGCAAGACCGCCATCGTCGAGGGTCTCGCCCAGCGCATCGTCCGCGGCGACGTGCCCGAAGGACTCCGGGACAAGATCGTGTTCGCCCTCGACATGGGCTCCCTGGTCGCCGGCGCCAAGTACCGCGGTGAGTTCGAGGAACGCCTCAAGGCCGTGCTGTCCGAGGTGAAGGCCGCCCAGGGGGGCATCCTGCTCTTCGTCGACGAACTGCACACGGTCGTCGGCGCGGGCGCCGCCGAAGGGGCCATGGACGCGGGCAACATGCTGAAGCCGATGCTCGCGCGCGGCGAACTGCACATGATCGGCGCCACCACCCTCGACGAGTACCGCAAGCACATCGAGAAGGACGCCGCTCTCGAACGCCGCTTCCAGCAGGTCCTGGTCGACGAGCCGAGCGTGGAGGACACCATCTCCATCCTGCGCGGACTGCGCGAACGCCTGGAGGTCTTCCACGGCGTGAAGATCCAGGACACCGCGCTGGTCTCCGCCGCCACCTTCAGCCACCGCTACATCACCGACCGCTTCCTGCCCGACAAGGCCATCGACCTCGTCGACGAGGCATGTGCCCGGCTGCGTACCGAGATCGACTCGATGCCCGCCGAACTCGACGAGATCACCCGCCGCGTCACCCGTCTGGAGATCGAGGACGCGGCCCTCTCCAAGGAGACCGACCCCGCCAGCAGGACCCGCCTGGAGGAACTGCGCAGGGAACTGGCCGACCTGCGCGCCGAGGCCGACGCCAAACACGCCCAGTGGGAGGCCGAACGCCAGGCCATCCGTCGCGTCCAGGAACTGCGTCAGGAACTGGAACAGGTACGTCACGAGGCGGAGGAGGCCGAACGCGCCTACGACCTCAACCGCGCCGCCGAACTCCGCTACGGCCGCCTCCGGGACCTGGAGCGCCGGCTCGCCGCGGAGGAGGAGCAACTGGCCTCCAAACAAGGGCAGAACCGGCTGCTGCGCGAGGTCGTCACGGAGGAGGAGATCGCCGACATCGTCGCCGCCTGGACCGGCATCCCGGTCGCGCGTCTCCAGGAGGGCGAACGCGAGAAACTGCTGCGCCTCGACGAGATCCTGCGCGAGCGCGTCATCGGTCAGGACGAGGCCGTCGAACTCGTCGCCGACGCCATCATCCGCGCCCGCTCCGGCATCCGCGACCCGCGCCGCCCCATCGGCTCGTTCATCTTCCTCGGCCCCACCGGCGTCGGGAAGACCGAGCTGGCCAAGACCCTCGCCCGGGCCCTGTTCGACTCCGAGGAGAACATGGTCCGCCTCGACATGAGCGAGTACCAGGAGCGGCACACCGTCAGCCGGCTCATGGGCGCGCCGCCCGGATACGTCGGCTACGAGGAGGGCGGCCAGCTCACCGAAGCCGTACGCCGCAAGCCGTACTCGGTCGTGCTGTTCGACGAGATCGAGAAGGCGCACGCCGACGTCTTCAACACCCTGCTGCAGATCCTCGACGACGGCCGGATCACCGACGCCCAGGGCCGCACCGTCAACTTCCGCAACACCGTGATCATCATGACGTCCAACATCGGCTCCGAGCACCTCCTCGACGGCGCCACCGCCGAGGGTGAGATCAAGCCGGACGCCCGCGCCCGGGTGATGGGCGAGCTGCGCGGGCACTTCCGCCCGGAGTTCCTCAACCGCGTCGACGACATCGTGCTGTTCAAGCCGCTCGGCGAGCGGCAGATCGAGCGGATCGTGGAGCTGCAGTTCGACGAGCTGCGCCGGCGCCTCGCCGAACGCCGCACCACCGTCGAGCTCACCGATGCGGCCCGTGAGGTGATCGCGCACGAGGGATACGACCCGGTGTACGGGGCCCGGCCGCTGCGGCGTTACATCTCCCACGAGGTCGAGACACTGGTCGGGCGCGCCCTGCTGCGCGGCGACCTCCAGGACGGCGCGAAGATCCGCGTCGACGCCGAGCACGGGGGGCTGGTGGTCACCTACGACCAGCCCGAGGACGTGAGGGAAGCGAGGGCGGCATGAGCACCACGCAGGCCACCCACGTCACCTGCCCGCACTGCGGGCGCACCAACCGGGTACCGGTGGCCGCCGAGGGCCGCCCCCGGTGCGGCAACTGCAAGCGGCCCCTGCCGTGGATGGCCGACGCGGGCGACGACGACTTCACCGAGGTCGTCGAACGGGCCACCGTGCCCGTCGTCGTCGACCTGTGGGCCACCTGGTGCGGCCCCTGCCGCATGGTGAGCCCCGCGCTGGAGAAGGTCGCCACCGACCTCGCGGGAACGATCAAGCTGGTCAAGGTCGACATCGACAAGAACCCGCGCCTGGCGCGGCGCTTCGAGGTCCAGGCGGTACCGACGCTGCTGGTCCTCGACAAGGGGAAGACCATCGCCCGGCAGGCGGGTGCCGCGCCCGCCCCCGCCCTGCGGCGATGGGTGGAGCAGTCGATCGCGGGCCGCGAACCGGCCGGCAAGGAGTGATCCGGCCATGACCGTACGAACCGACCCCCACCTCGCCCTCGTACGCCCCGTCACCCCGCGTGCCACGGGGTGCGAGGAATGCCTGGCCACGGGGTCCTTCTGGGTCCACCTCAGGCTGTGCCTGACCTGCGGCCACGTCGGCTGCTGCGATTCCTCGCCGAACCGGCACGCCCGCCGGCACGCCGCCGCCGACGGCCACCCGATCGTCGCCTCGCTGGAGCCCGGCGAGGACTGGCGCTGGTGCTACGTCCACGAGGCGTACGTGTGATGGCCGGCGACGAGACGCGGCCGGACGCGGCGCCCGTGCCGGACGAGACGCAGGAGACCAGCCCCTTCGAGACCCCCGACCTCCACGGCGCCTATCCCCGCTTGCCGGACGATCAGATGGCCCGCCTGGCGGCGCGCGGCCGGCGGCGCGCGGTCGACGCGGGTGACGTGCTGATCCGGGAGGGCGAGCGGTGCGAGACGTTCTACGTCGTCCTCAGCGGCTCGGTCGCCATCGTCGAGGGCCACGGGACGCCCGGCGAACGTCTGCTGCGCGTGCACGGCCCCGGCCGCTTCCTCGGCGAACTCGGGCTCCTGAACGGACAGGTGGCCTTCTACACCGCCGTGGTCAGGGACCCCGGCGAGATCCTCGCCCTGTCCATGGACCAGCTGCGCGACCTGGTGACCCGGGACTCCGTCCTCGGTGACGTGGTGCTGCGCGCCTGCCTGGGCCGCCGTGCCCTGCTCGTCGGGCAGGGCGCGGGCTTCCGCATCATCGGCTCGCGCTACTCGCCCGACACCCGGCGGCTGCGCGAGTTCGCCGTCCGCAACCGGCTGCCGCACCGCTGGATCGATCTGGAGACGGACGAGGAGGCCGAGGCGCTGCTGCGCCGCTTCGCGGTCGGTCCGGAGCAGACGCCGCTGGTGATCTGGCGGGACACGACCCTGCTGCGCAATCCGAGCAACGCCGAACTGGCCCGGTTCATCGGTCTGCCGTCCCTGCCGTCGGGCAACGGCGGCGGAGATCTCCTCATCGTCGGCTCCGGTCCGGCCGGTCTCGCCGCCGCGGTGAACGCCGCCTCCGAGGGCCTCGGCACGACCGTGGCCGAAGTGCTGGCCACCGGAGGCCAGGCCGGGACGTCCTCCCGCATCGAGAACTGCTTCGGCTTCCCCTCCGGCATCTCCGGCGCCGAACTCACCGAGCGCGCCGTGCTCCAGGCGGAGAAGTTCGGCGCCCGGATCAGCGTCCCGGCGGAGGCGACCCGGCTCGAACGGCGGGACGGCCACTACGCCGTCGGGTTCGCCGACGGCAGCGAGATCACCGCCCGTACCGTCGTCCTGGCCACCGGCGCCCGCTACCGACGCCTCCATGTGCCCGGCATCGAGCCCCTGGAGGGCGCGAGCGTCCACTACTCGGCGACCGTCTACGAGGCCCAGCAGTGCCGTGCCGACCCGGTGGCGGTGGTCGGCGGCGGCAACTCCGCCGGGCAGGCCGTGCTCTTCCTGGCCGGATACGCACCGCAGGTGCATCTGCTCGTCCGTGGGCCGAGCCTCGAGGCGCACATGTCCCGTTACCTGATCGACCAGATCGAGGGCCACCCACGGGTCCAGGTGCTGCTGTACACCGAGATCACCGAGGTACTGGGCGACAAGGTCCTGGAGGCGGTCACCGTAATCGACCACCGTACGGGCGAGCACCGCCGCCTCGCGGTACGGGGCCTGTTCGTCTTCACCGGCGCGGACCCCCACACCGATTGGCTGTCCGGCACGCTCGCCCTGGACACGCGCGGCTTCGTGCTCACCGGGGCGGAGGCACAGGCGTGCTCCGTTCCCGAACTGTGGCAGAGCCAGGGCCGCGACTGTCTGACCTTGGAGACCAGCCTGCCCGGCGTCTTCGCCGCCGGAGACGTCCGCAGCGGCTCGGTGAAGCGCGTGGCCTCGGCGGTGGGAGAAGGCGCGATGAGCATCCACTACGTGCACCGCCACCTGCGCCGCACGGCCGCGCCCGGCGGCACCGACAGCTCCCCGGACACCCGCCCGAAGGAATCGGCTTGGCTCGCATGACACCCGGCGGGCGGCGCGTTCACGAGAGGCCGGCGAGGGGCGGTGCCGTCAGCGAGCCGATGGGGTGAGGGCGGTGCGGTCGAACGGGCCGCCGTGTGCGGCGGCGTACGCGACGGCGTCGTTGACGGCGTCGAGGCCGAACGACCGGACCCGTTCGGGGGCGAGGTCCAGGGTTCCCGAGGCGAGGAGCCGGATGATGCCGACGTTCGCCGTGCGCGGATACATCTACTGGCCGCGCACGGTGACCGAGTTGCGCATGATCCAGGGGTACGGGAGTGCGAGGTCGTCGCCACCGAGCATGCCGACGCCGCCCATGAGGACGACGCGGCCGTACTCGCGCACGGTCATGGCCGCCGTGCGCGCCGCCGAGCTGGGCGCCCCCGGCGGTAGCAGGTCGATCACCATGTCGATCGGGCCGCCGCCCGCCGCGGACATCGCCGCCCGGTCGGCCGCCTCGTCCCCGGTGAGCGGGACCGGGCGCACACGCGGACCGAACCGGTCGGCGAGGAGGTCGAGCGCGGCCCGGTTGCGGCCCGGGGCGACCACACGGCCCGCACCCATGGCGAGCGCGACCGCGACCGCACTGCTGCCCAGGTTGCCGGTGGCCCCGCTGACGAGCAGCGTCTCACCGGCCGCGAGCCCGCCCGCCAGCAGCCCGCCGTACGGGATGACGTGCACGCCGAGCGCGGCCCAGCGGGCCGGGTCGTCCCCCGCCACCGCGGGCAGCGGGTGGACGTTCTCCGTCGGGACCCGCATGAGCTCGGCGAACGATCCGTCGTGCAGGTGCCGGGCGAGCCGCGCGCCGCCCTCACCGCGCGAACTCCAGCCCTGGAGCGTGATGTCGGGCGTCAGCGCGTCGTCCCGGGAACGCACCGTGCAGTCGCACCACACCAGGTCGCCGGGGCGCAGCCGGGTGGCGTCCGGGCCCGCGTGGACGACCCGTCCCACGCCGCCGGTCCCGGGCACGACGGGAGGGACCAGGGGGTAGTTGCGCGCGCCGCTGAAGACCTCGGCCGCGTACGGGGCCACGCCGGCGGCGAGGACCTCGACCACCACCTCGCCGCCGCCGGCCTCGGGGTCGGGCACCTCCCGCACCGTGAGCGGGGCGCCGAACCCCGTCAGAACTGCTGCTCGCACGTGCTGACCTCCGTGGTCGTCCGTTCGTCGGTTCGTCCGTTCGTCCGTGTTCGTCGGGATCGGCACTAGGAGCCGGGCGGACATGCGGGAAGCGACGATCCTGCATGTCTGGTATGCGTATGCCGCATGGACATCTCCAGCACAGGCCTGCGGGTCCTGCGGCAGATCGCCGAGTCCGGCAGCTTCACCGCGGCGGCCACCCGGCTCGGCTACACGCAGTCGGCGGTCTCGCGCCAGGCCGCCGCCCTCGAACGCAGTGCGGGCACCGCCCTGTTCGAGCGCCGCCCCGACGGAGTGCGGCTCACCCCCGCGGGCCTTACCCTGCTGCGCCACGCCCGCACGATCCTGGACTGCCTGACGGCGGCCGAGCGCGACCTCTCCGGCACCGTCCCGCAGACCGAACCGGTGCGCCTCGGGCTGTTCCTGAGCGCGGGCGCGGCCCTCCTGCCCCCCTCGCTCGCCCGCCTCGCGGCAACCGACCCGCAGATCTCGGTCACGACGACCGAGGGCACCACGCCCACCCTGATCCGGGCCCTGCGTGCGGGTTCGATCGACCTCGCCGTCCTGACGTCCCGCCCGCCCCACCGGCCGTTGGACGGCGAGTCGCCGCGCCTGCACGTCGAGACCGTGGCGGACACCGAACTGGTCGTGGCCGTGCCCTCGACCGGAGCGTTCGCCGGCCGCGCGGCGGTGCACGTCGACGAACTGGTCGACGCCCCGTGGATCGCCACCCCGGCCTCGCACGCCGAGCCACTGCTCGGTGTCTGGCCCGGTCTGCCCGGGCGGCCGCGCGTCGTCCACCGCGCGCGGGACTGGCTGACGAAGCTTCAGCTGGTCGCCGGCGGCTTCGGGGTGACGACGGTGCCCTCCCGGCTCTCCCCGATGCAGCCGCCCGGGGTGCGCCTCCTGCACGTCGAAGGCGCACCTCCCGAGATCCGCCGGGTCCTCGTCGCGCGACTCCCCGGCCGCCCGACCCCGACGCTCACGGCCGTCACCCGGGCGATCACCTCGACCGGGCTCTAGAAGAAGCCGAGCTTCTTCGGGGAGTACGACACGAGGATGTTCTTCGTCTGCTGGTGGTACAGCGGTTACACCCATCCTGAACTGGTGAAACGGTGGATTGTGCGGCCATCTGGCGGCGGTTGGTCCGGGAATGGTCCGGATCTTGGTGTCCGCAGACCCGGGCGGGGGATCGGGCAGGGGGAGTCGTGGAAGCGGCCGGGGCGGGGAAGGCGCTCCTGCGGGGGCCCGTTCTGTCGACTACGGCCGGTGGTCGTCCCAGAGGCATCCGGCGTGATAGAGATGCGCAGGCGCCCCGCATGGCGGACCCAGCCCCGCGCTTACCCGGGTAGGCGATCGGCGCTGACCTCGTCACTGGCCGGCCTTGCGCTCGGGACGGACTCTGACGCTCGTCGGGAGCATGCTGTTGCAGTCAGGCGCGGAGGGTCGAGGAGCCCGCTTCAGCGCGGCGACATCGTCGCTGCCTGCCGGGCTGTCTGCCATGTTCTCGCGATGTGCGGCATGCTGCAGTTTCGCAGATTGTGATCATCACCCTTGGTCAGACGGTCAAACTCACGATCCTCGACCCGTTCAAGCCCGCCGATACCATGGTCACGAAGATCGACAAGTCGCTCGTCGGCGCCGTCATCTACATCACCATGGCCCGCGGTGATGCCAAGCCCGCCAGGCTCACCACGGGGAAGGACAGCACGGCCACCGCCAGGCTGCCCGTCGCCGCGCGAGGGAACCTCTTACGTGGCGACCGAGACGCGGCCCCTGAGGGATACCAGCTGGACTTCACCCCGGTGAGGATCACCGCGAAGCCCGGAGCCCCGACCGCGGCCGCCTTCACCAATACCAAGAAGGTCCAGTCGACCCGGCCGCCCACCACCCTTGCGCTCACCCCTACGAACCCCGCCATCCTGCCGACCACCCCGTCGGAGCCCACCAGCACGCCGGAGCCGTGCACCTCGGCTTCGGCCTCCACGGCCCCGGCCCCGACGCGATTGAGCGGCCCCATTCCGTACTTAACGTGACGTTCCTGCGTCTTTGGGTAACGCTTCGGAAGTGACTTCGGGAGGGTAATTTCCCGTCCAAAAGCTCGACTTGGCACTCTAGAAGAACCCAACAGCTTTCGGGGAATAGCTGCAATAAACGTTCTTCGTCTGCTGGTGGTACAGCAGCTGCACCGGTGCTGACCAGGTGAGACGGCAGTCGGTGCGGCTCCTCGGCAGGGGTTGGTTCGGAAACGGTCCGGATCTTGGTGCGTGCGGTGCTCGGCGACAGCCTTCTGCAACACCCTTTAGGCGTTGCGCCACCCGGCTGTGCTGGAAAACGAGTCGAGCAGGTCCACCACGAAAACCAGGGTCGAGCCCGCCGGGATCAACGGCGAGGGCGACTGATTGCCGTAGCCGAGACGCGGGGGAACGATGATCTCGCGCCGACCGCCGACCTTCATCCCCCTCACCCCCCGGTCCCAGCCCTTGATGACCCTGCCACTGCCCAGGGCGAACTTGAACGGCTGGCCCCGATCCCAGGAGGCGTCGAACTCCTTCCCGGACTCGAAGGTCACCCCGACATAGTGGACCCTGACCACCATGCCCGGCTTCACCTCAGCCCCGTCCCCGACGACCAGGTCGCGGATGGTCAGCTCGGTAGGAGCGTCACCCTCCGGAACATTGACCTCGGGCTTCTTCAGTTCACTCATCGCCGCCTCTTCACTCTCCGTCGGGAGCCCTCGCACGGACCAGCCGGACACATGGACACCCCATGTATGCTCCGTTTCCAGTCCCCGGTCCTCCGGAGCGCCCCGGAGGACCTTGACGCTCCCGTGCCTGATCACGGCATGCGAAGAATATTGCAGGTCAAGCTCCGCTTGATGTAGCGCTGGCCCCGTTACCGAGGGCCGGAGGCACCGGGCCAGAACCGCCATTCCTGTGCGCGGCGGCAGTCGGCCACGGCACACTGGCCCGGGTCAGCCCGAGTACGTGGGCCAAGTCGCGCTGGAGGAACGTTTGGCAGCGGTGGTGCTGGTACACGGAATCTGGAACAGGCAGCGCGGCGTGACGCCCGCGGCGGCGGCGCTGGGTCTGGCCGACAGCGCCAGATCCCGACTCGAGTACGGGTTCTCCGCCGCGGGTCTGTCCCACGTGGCTGTACCGGACGTGTCCATGGCCTACTACGCGCATCTGCTGGCCGACGACCTTGCCGAAGAGCAGGCGGGAGATGGCGGCGACGGATTGCAGAGCCTGACGCCGCTCCAGTTGGCACAGGCCTGGGAGTGGCTGGTGGCGGCAGGCGTGCCCGAATTGAAGGAGGCACAGGCCACGTACCTGATGCCGGTGCGGCAGGGTCTTGGCTGGCTCGTTCAGCGCCGTGTCGGGCAAGGGGCGAGCTCTCGGGTTCGACAGCAACTGACGGAGCGCCTCTCGCGGCTGGTCGTGGCCCTGGTCCATGACCTCGATGCCTATACGTCACGCCCGGGACGCAGGCGCGCGGTGTGCGAAGCCGTGGCGCACGTCATTCGCACAGAGCGACCCCGGGTGCTGATAGCGCATTCGCTGGGTTCAGTGGTCGCCTACGAGACGCTGCATGCTCATCCGGATCTAGAGGTGGAGGTGCTGGTGACCGTCGGCTCCCCGTTGGGTCTGCCTACAGTGACGCGCCGGTTGGAACCGGAGCCACGTGAGGGCCGAGGGACGCGGCCGAAGGGGATCCGGCGGTGGATGAACATCGCTGACAAGGGTGATTTCGTCGCCATTCCGCCATGTTTGGGAGACGCGTTCCCCGTTGATGTCCACGAGACCGTGGACATCGGCCTGCTCGATCCGCACACGTTGGGCAGCTATCTGGCCAATGGGGTGCTCGCCGCCGGCATTGCCCCCTACGTTGCTTTCTGACAGGTCGGTCTCCGGCCGGTCGTCCATGCCTCGGCGCCAACGGCTCGTCGGCGCCGCGATACGGCGGACAACTGCGTGGGAGCGTCAATGACAGGACGATCACTGGTCGTGGGCGCCGGTGGTTTTCCGGCCCGGGTCGTATCCGAGGAGGACCAGGCCTTCGGAAGGATCCTGTTCGCACCCCTTCCGAGCGTGGCAGGAGCGGTCACGGATCTGGCACATGCCCTGGCGAGAGTGGGAATGGCAGCCGTCCCTCCCCTTCTGGACCCGGACCGGCACGAGATGCTCACGTGCTGGAAGCGCACCCAGGAGGAGGCCGCGGACCAGCCGCTGGTGGTCCACTTCTGCGGCCACGGGACGGTAGGCGCCGACGGCGGACTGTATCTGGCGGTTCGGGACAGCGAAGGAGCGCTCGACCGAGTGCGAGCCACCAGCATCGAGGTCGACTCCCTGCTGAGGGATGTGGAGGGTGGGTCGGGCGGTCCGGTGCTGTTTCTGCTGGACGTGTGCGGCGGTGGGCGCGCGGTGACGTCGCAGTTGGCGCACCAGTTGTCGGGACGGGGCCGACGGGCCTGGCTGATCGCGGCGTGCGCCGATGACGAGGTCACGCACGAGGCCAGGTTCACCACGGCGACCACCACAGTGCTTGACCGGCTCGCTCGGGGATGGCTCGACCTGTCGCCAGCGCTGGAATACGTACCGGTCGACCTCCTTGCCGCGGAAATCGACCGAGAACTGGCCTGTGCCGACCGGCAGGCCAGCCGCGTCGGACAATCGGTGGTCCGCACTACGCAGGAGAAGGCCGCCTCGGACGTACCGTCCTTCTTCCGGAATCCGGTGTACGGAAATGATGCGACGAGTCGATTCCTGGCCCGTACCGACGCCGCGCTGCGGCAGTTCGCCATTGAGAGCGACCCGGGGCTGGACCTCGTGCACTTCGCCACCCGCGCGGCCGGAAGCAGCCGCGCCGACACCAGCTTGTTCAGCGGTCGCACCACACAACTGCAGCGCATCGCGGATTGGCTCGACGACAGAGAACGGAGCCAGGAGCGGCTTCTGGCCGTCACGGGTGGGCCGGGCTCGGGCAAATCCGCCTTGCTGGGGGTGACGGTGTGCGTCACCCATCCAGTGTTCGCCCCGCTCAAGCGCCGCATCGTCAGCCGTGTTCGAGGCTTTCGTCCCACCGTCGGGGCGAAGCTACTGGCGGTGCACGCCCGACAACTCACGACCCGGCAGATCATCACCTCCTTGCTGCACCAGCTCACGGACCAGATCTCCGACGCCGCAGGCAGAGCTGCTTCGCAACGGCCGCAACCGGTGGATCCGTCAGTTTCCGGTCCGTACCCCGAGGACACTTCTGCGGACTTCGGTCGGCTGACGGACTCTATGCGGAACGCGGGACCGGTCGTGGTCATCCTTGACGCGCTCGATGAGGCCGTCGATCCTGCCGAGGTCTTGAGGGAAGTCTTGCTGCCGCTGTCCGGGCACGGCGAGGAGGATCCCGTATCCGATCCCGTACCCGACTGCCGGGTCATGATCGGAACTCGTCTGTGGCAGGACGCTCTGCCTTCATTGCACGGCATTACCGCCGCCAAGCCGGCCACGCGCCTGGACCTTGACACACAGCATCGCAAGGACCTGACAGAGGACCTGGCACGCGACCTCGCCGAGTACCTGAGCGATTTCATGTACCCGCACTATCCGCAAGCCACCACGGACGCCATCGCGCACAGACTCGCCCACTCCACCGAGCACGGAGCCTTTCTGATCGCGGCCCTCTACGCCGACCACCTGCTCAGCGAACGCGCCGCAGGGCGCCACGTCCCCGACCAGCAGATCGCCACTGGCCTGCCCTGCAGCATCACGGAGATGTTCGACCTGCACACGACCACTCTCGCCGGTGCTGACCCATGGATCCGACCCGTGCTCGCCGCTCTGGGACAAGCCCGAGGTCAAGGCATGCCTCTGGACCTCATCCACGCAGTGGCTCTCGCCCACGCTCCGCCGGAACTGCGTGAGCGGCCCCTGCCCTTGACTCTGCAAGACACCCGTGACGCGCTTACCACGGCCACCTTCTACCTGCGCACCTCTTTGGACGACGACCAACGCGTGCTCTATCGCTACTTCCATCAAGCGCTGGTCGAGCACACGGCCTCGGCCACCGATCCCGCAACCACCCTCAAGGCCCTCCTCGACACGGTTCCTCCGGCCGACGAGCACGGCATCCGCCGCTGGGACATCTCACACCTCTACCTGCGTCGCCACGCTGCCGCCCATGCCGCGGCCGCCGGGCCCGGAGCGCTCGACCCACTTCTCGAGGACCATCTTTTCCTTCTGTACGCCGACCCCGACCACCTCAACGCGAACCTCCACCATGCCGACGGCCCCCAAGCCGTCCGCCGAGGCCGCATGTACCGCACCACCGTCGCCTACCACTCCCACCGCCACAGCGTGGCAGCCCGTCGCAGCTTCCTGGCCCTCGACGCTGTGGTGTGGCACGATCACCTGTTGGCCCGCACCCTCACCACCACCCCCCTCAACCACCAGACCGCCCCCGCCACTCCCCAGTGGGCGACCCGGCTCAGTGCGTCCGTCGATTCCGCGCCGGGTACGCAGCGGCAGGCGAAGCCAGTGCTCGCGGTCACCACGGCATCCTTGCAGGACGGCCGCGCCCTGGTTCTCTCCAGCCGCGCCGGCGAAGGGGCGACCGTTTGGGACATGGGGTCCGGCAGACGCCTCAGGCACCTCGTCAGTCCAGCCGGCGAAGTAACCGCCCTGGCTGCGTCGTTCCTTCCCGATGGACGGAGCATTTCCGTCACCGGTGACGTCGGTGGCCACCTGATCATGTGGGACCTGGCTTCCGGCGAACGCCTGCGAACGTACAAAGGGCATGCGGGCCCCGTGTCCACCATCGCCCTCGGGAGCCTGGCCGACAGGCCGGTCGCCGTCACGGGAAGCCACGGCAACGGGCGCACGGTCGTATGGGACTTGAGCACCGGCGAACGTCTCCGTGTGGTGAACGCTCACCGGAGCTGGGTTTCCTCTACCGCCCTCGGTGAAGTCGGCGGACGGAGCATCGCGGTCACAACCGGAGGCCACCGTGGTGGTGCGGTCGTGTGGGACGTGACGTCCGGAGAGCGCTTGCACGTGCTCGGCGGACGAGAGGAGCAAATGTCGGCAGTTGCCGTCGGTGAGCTCGAGGGGAAGCCGATTGCGGTGACGGGCAGTAGCGGATTCGGGCGGGTGGTCCTGTGGGATCTCTCGTCCGGACTGCAGATCCGCACCCTCACCGGCCTCGGACACGAGGTCTCCGCCGTAGCCGTCAGCAAGCTGGGTGGGCGGGGCATCGCGGTGGTCGACGGTGGCAACGGACAAGTGATCGTGTGGGACCTGGCATCAGGCCAGGAGACCCGCTCACTCGCCGGTCAGAGCCAGAGGCTCTCCGCCGTGGCGGTGGCCCACCCGCCTGGTGAGGGATGTGTCGCCGTCACCGGTGACAGCGGTGGCGAACTGTTCCTGTGGGACGTGGGAACCGCCGGACAGATCCGCGCCTTCGTCGACCAGTACGACGGGATATCCGACATCGCCACCTACGGCGACGGCCCGTACGAGGCAGTCGTGACAGGGCGGCATGACGGTCAGGTCGAGGTGTGGAACCTGGCAACCGGACAGCCTTCGAACGCATTCCCCTCGGGTGTCAGCTCGGTCTCCGCACTCGCCGTCGCGCCCGTCCCGGAAGCACGGCACTCCGCCCTCGTCGGTGGCACCGATGGACGCGTGATCGTGTGGGACGCGGAGGGCGACCGTCCGCTGCACCGCCTCGCCGGCCACGTCGGTGGTGTGTCCGTGGCCGCCGGGGGAAGGCTGAACGGTCGGGGCATCGTCGTGACCGGTGGCGCCGACGGTCGAATCGTGGTCTGGGATCCGGCGTCCGGCGACTACGTCCCTCCGATCTTCGGGAACCACGTCGGCGGCGTATCGGCACTGGCGACGGGAACCCTTGCCGACGGTCGGGACATCGCCATCACAGGAGGCACCGACGGTCAGTTGACCATCTGGGATCTCGCCACCCGTCAGCCAATCCGGTCGCTCGCCGGGCATCTCGACGGCGTGTCCGCGCTTGCCACAGCGTCCCTTCCCGACGGCCGCAGCATCGCTGTTGCGGGCGACTGGTCCGGACGCGTGATCATGTGGGACCTGGTCACCGGCCGGCGCCTTCGGACCGTCCCCGGCAACGTCGGCTGGGTGTCCGGGGTCGCCGTGGCGAGGCTCGGTGATCGGCCCGTCGCCATCATCAGCAGCGGCACGCGAATCTTGTTCTGGGACCTGGCCTCCGGCGAACTGCCGTGGCAGCCGCTGCAACTCCCCACGTTCATCGACGCCGTGGCGGCGACAAGCATCGGCTTCATCCTCGTGCATGGCCCTGATATCGCCTACTTCAGGTGGAACGTCCAAGCCGAGAGTCACGACACGACTGACCTTGAGAGGTCCTAGTACTCCAGCCGTACTTCGGTATTTGGGCGAGGAGCGGGCTGCGCTGCTCTCGTGGCCGTGTCAGCGCCGTGGTATCGAATGCGCAGTACCAGGGCGTTCGTTGACGCTGAGGACGTACTCCTCCCAGCGGGGCATGCCGTGGTGGGCGGCGCGCATGTGGATGTGGTCGGTGACCTGGCGTACGTACGGCGTCGGCATGGCGCGGTGATGGGTGTACGAGGAGGCCAGGCGCTGGTGGAGGTGAGGTGGGAGGCGGGTGGCGGACTGGGTGAGGAACCAGTCGCGGGCGCCGGGGCTGATGCGCATGACGTCGGGGTACACGGTAACGGCGCCTGCTCGAAGAAGAGCTCCAGGTCGAGCCCGACCGTACGGCCCAGCCCCTGGCAGGCGGGGCAGGCGGCTTCTTCTTGCCGGTCATGGTCGTACTCCTGGTCCTCAGCGAGCGGTCAGCTGCTGGTGGATGCCCAGGGCCAGGCGCAGCGTGTCCGTGGCGGCCTCGGGGGTGAACAGGTTGTCCCTCGTGCCGGTGGCCAGGCAGTCCAGGACGTGGCCGATGGCGGCGGCGTAGTTGTCGAGCGGGGCCAGGGCGATGTCCCGGTGCCCGGCGGAGGTGTACTCGGTCAGCCGCATGGCCGGACCGGCCGGGTCGTATGGCGTCTCGTGGAGCTGGAGGACGCCGCCGGTGAAGGCGGCCTCGAAGCCATGGGTGACACCGTAGGAGGCGGGCACCATGGAGGAGGCGGTGAACTCCACCACTGTGGTGTCGTAGCCGAGGATCGTCTCGGCGGCGGCACGGTCGGGCCCGGCGCTGACGCCGCGGGCCTGGACGGAGGAGGGCAGGCCGAGGGCGGCGACGATGTAGTCGAGGTCGGAGAGCATGACTTCCAGCGCAAGCTGTTCCAGGCCCAGCTTCACCGGGCCCCAGACCGGACCGGCCTTGCGGTACGTGCGCAGGGTTTTCAGCTCGCCCAGCGATCCGTCTGCGATTACCGAGTGCAGGTGCCGTACAGCGGGGTGCACCCGCATGAACATGTCGATGAACACCTGCTTCTCGCTCGCCTCGGCAGCGCGGCAGATCTCCTCCGCGTCCGCCACACTCGGGGCGATCGGCAGCTCGCACAGCACGTGCTTGTCGGCCGCCAGCGCCTGCAGGACGTGCTCCCCGTGCAGGGCGGTCGGCAGACACACATCCACGAGGTCCACCGCGGGGTCGGCGTAGATCTCCCCGACGTCCGTGGTCGTGGCGAAACCGAACTTCTCGCCGAACATCGCGAGCTTCTCGGGGCTGCGGCCGAACACGACAACCTCGGTGCCGGGGCGTGCGGCGTAGACGGCGGCGTGGGCTCCGACTGCTGTCCCTGATGCAGACCCGCCGCGAATGACCAGGTCAGGAACTCGCAGACCGCCTGAACGTCACCCTGCGCACCGTGCGCCGCGACATCGACCGCCTGCGCGAGCTCGGCTACCCCGTCGAGGGCATTACGGGCCCCGCCGACGGCTACCGACTCACCTCGGGCACCGACATGCCCCCGCTCCTCCTCGACGACGAGGAAGCCGTCGCCATCGCCGTTGCGCTGCGCACCGCAGCCGCAGCATCCGGCGTCACCGGCATCGGCGAGACCGCGCTCCGCGCCCTGGCCAAACTCGAACAGGTCCTCCCCACCCGCCTGCGCACCCAGGTCAGCGCCCTCCAACAGGCGACGACCGCGCCTGTCACCTATGGCGCCGAGGGAGACGGGCCCCAGGCCGCCCCGGCCATGCTCGCCGCCCTGGCCGCCGCCTCCCGCGACCACGAGATCGTCACCTTCGGCTACACCACGCGCCATGGCACGCCCAGCTCCCGCCGTGTGGAACCCCACAGCCTCGTCCCCGCCATGGGCCGCTGGTACCTCGTCGCGTTCGACACCCGGGCGGAGGACTCGCGGATCTACCGCCTCGACCGCATCACCGGCCCCGTCCCCACCGGCCACCGACTCCCCGCGCGCACCTTGCCCGCGCGCGACCCCGCGGCGTTCGTCGCCGCCAAGATCGTCACTGCACCCGCCCGCCACCGTGCCGTCGCCACCGTGCACGCGCCGGACCTTGCGCCGCACCCAACCGGTGGGCGAGTCCTGGCCGGAGCCCGACTGAAGGGGAGGCAGGTCAGCCGCCATTGGTCCTTGGGCAGCCAGTCCCACAGGTCAGGAGGGCTCCAGGGGTGCACAGCGGTTGGTCTTGATCGCATCTGAGGATGTTCTGAGGCATGGCCCCGATGGGCGACGTGAGCGTGCGGGGCGACGACAGGCCGGTCGTTCTCCACCTGGGTGAGCACGAGGCCGCGGCTGCGTGCCTGCCTGGCGTCGGGCTGCGTGCTCTGCTTCGTGAAGCAGCACCCCCGCCGCGCGGCACTACCAGCGCCAGCGGGTCACCAAGACCGATCCCGAGTCCTGAGCGGCGGCTCTCCGATGAAGGTCGACGTGCTGACCGAGGCCGTGATCGCCGCCCCGTGCGACAGGGTCGCCGCCTACGCGGCCGACCCCGCGCACGCACCTGAGTGGTACGCGAGACCACTTACACCTGGGAGCCGTACGGGGAAGGCTCGGACCGCACCCGCATGACCCTCCGCAACCGGGGTGAGCCCAGCGGATTTTCCTCCCTTGGCGCCACCGTGATGGCGGCGGCCATGCGTCGCGCCCAGCACAAGGATCTCGCGGCACTCAAAGCGCTGCTGGAGCAGTGAGTACGGATCTCACTTGGGCGGCAGCATGTCCGCGAACGCCACTGCCGTCGAGACCCAGTGATCCAGCACGGCATCCTCCGCAAGGGCCGGGCCGCTCACCGTCACCCAGCCGCGCATCGGACGACCGGTGAAGTCCATGGGCCGGGCCTCGGGGCGGGCGAGAGCCTCTTCGGTCCGGTCCGGACCCACACGGACAGCGACCTCTTCACCGGACACGGCCATGGTCATGTTGCCGTGCAGCAGGAACGCGAGACCGCCGAACATCCGCTTCTCGGTGACGGCGGGCCGCTCACCGAGCCGCTCCCGGATCCGCTGGGTGAGCCCTTCGTCGTACGCCATGACTTCACTGTCCTGCGCGGTCCGGGTGCCCGCGCGCCGGGGCACCGCCGCCGACGTGCCCGTGCGGGCGGCGCACGCGACCATGGGGAGATGGAGCCGGCGTCACTGGGAGATGTCAGCACCCCCGGGCGGGTCGCGTCCGCCGGAGAGGGTGTCGGCCTGGACGAGCTGGCCCTCGCGGCCCGCAACCACGGGCTGCCCCTGGAGGCCCTGCGCTACGAGGTCACCCCGGCCGGGCTGCACTACGTACTGGTCCACTACGACATCCCCGCCGCCGAAGCGGCCACCTGGCAGCTCACCGTCCGCGGTCGGGTCCGCACGCACCTCACCTGGGACATGACCGCCCTGCGCGCGCTCCCCGCGGTGACGCACCGGGTCACCATGGAGTGCGCGGGCAACGGTCGGGCACGCCTGTCCCCGCGGCCTGTGAGCCAGCCGTGGCTGGTGGAGGCCGTGGGGACCGCCGACTGGACGGGAGTGCCGCTGCGCGTACTGCTCGCGGAGGCGGGGGTGGAACCGGATGCCGTCGAAGCGGTCTTCACGGGCGCGGACCACGGTGTGGAGCGCGGGGTCGAGCAGGACTACCAGCGCAGCCTTCCCGTGCCGCTCGCCATGGGCGCGGACCCGGAGGTGTTGATCGCCTACGCGATGAACGGCCTGCCCCTGCCCCCGCAGCACGGTTATCCGCTGCGCCTGGTCGTGCCCGGTTGGTACGGCATGGCACACGTGAAATGGCTCCGGGACATCACCTTGGCAGACGCCCCGTTCACCGGCTTTCAGCAGGTCGCGGCCTACCGACTGCGGCAGACGCCTGACGAGCCCGGCGAACCGGTCACCAGGATCGCGCCCCGGGCCCTGATGCTCCCGCCCGGCTTCCCCGACTTCATGTCGCGCACCCGAGTCGTGCACCCGGGACCCGTGTCGCTGGAGGGGCGAGCCTGGTCGGGGTACGGGCCGGTCGCGCGGGTCCAGGTCAGCGCCGATGGAGGCCGTACCTGGGTGGAAGCCGAGGTGGCCCCAAGGGCGCGGCGCACGTGGGCATGGCAGGCATGGCATTGCGACTGGACGGCCACCCCCGGGACGTACACCCTCATCGCGCGCGCCACGGATGCCGAAGGACAGGCCCAACCCCTCGAACAGCCGTGGAACCGGGGTGGCTTCGCCAACAACCTGGTCCAGCACGTTCCGGTCCTGTGCTGCTGATCACGGCCGTTCCGCAAGGACATCGAACGGCGATGATCTGAGGACGTACCGGTGCTGGGCACGTGGAGTAGCCTCAGACGGCGCCACGGCAAGCGGGAACACCTGGCCGAGACCATCCGCTGCCCCTGACCGAGCCGTCATGCGGTGATCACCCATCAGCCGGATCGCCAGGCCAACACGCTCCCATCCCAACTGGGAACATGGGCATGAGGAATCGGCAGGGAGCAGAGCTCCTCCCGACCCGAAATCCTCCGGAGGGTGGGGCGGCCGCAGGTGCGGGGGCCGCGTTGTCGATCCGCACCACGACGCTGTCTTGGGATTCGGCGATGCTGACGTGCGTGGCAGCACCAGGCGCGTGCTTGACCACGTTGGTGAGGGGCCTTTTGCGCGATGCGGTAGATGCCGTGCTGCGCGGAGGGGGACAAGACGGTGCGGGTCGCGTCGTCGAGGACCACGGGCAGGCCCGCGGAGCGGGAGTGCTCGACGAGGTCGGGCAGGTCCGCCACCGTGGGCCGAGGTGTGAGGGAGGCAGGCAGGGTGCCGGGGGCCCGCAGGCACCCGAGGAGGTCCCGCAGTTCCTGTAGGGCCTCCCGGCCGGAAGTCCGGATGTGTCCCGCCTCCTGTCCCATCCATTCCCGGTCACCGCTGGCCGCCCGGCCCCCGAGAACCGCGCTCTCCAGCGCGCCTGCGCGCAACACCCTGTGGCCGGTCGTTTGTACAGGTCAGGTACCGTTCTCAGCTTTTAGAAGAAGCCGAGCTTCTTGGGGGAGTAGCTGACCAAAAGGTTTTTGGTCTGCTGGTGGTACAGCAGTTGGAATAGGGCTGACCAGGCAAAACAGTGGTTCGGGATGTCCATCCCGGCAGTATGGTCCGCGGATGGACCGGATCTTGGTCCCGGCCGGCCCGACACGGGTTGCTCATCCGGAGCGCCAAGCTGCCGGGCTGGCGACGTCGGTGCAGTGCAGGATGCGGTGGGCGGTTGAGGGCGTGATCCCGGTCGGGGCGGTCAGCCGCAGGGGTCGATCCGGCAGCCGGTTGGCATGTCTGGCAGTGGCGCGTGGGCCGCGCGCCGCGAGTGTGTGGAGAGCCTGCTGGGTCTGGGGCTGGCCCGGGACGCGTACGGTCGGCGTCGGGTGGCGCCCGTTCCTCGCCCGGCTGCACCAACTCGGTGATCGGCACCGCCGCCAACACGGTCACCGCCTTCATCCCCGTCCGTGCGCAGCGCCTCTCCTTTCCGCAGTGGGATGCTGTCGCCGGACGCCTGGCGCGCCCGGCCCTCCGAGGTGACGGAGGGCCGGGCCCAGGTCAGTTGTCCATGCCGAAGTAGCGGCTGAGGTAGTCGATGATCTCCGTGGAGTGGGGCAGGAGTTCGGGCAGTTGGGCGGCCAGGGCCGCGCGGGTGGCGGTGGCGAGGGAGGCGGTGCTGGTGGCGGCGGGGCGGACGTACGGTTCGAGGCGCTTGATCAGCTCGTAGTTGCTGTCGATGTTCTCGGCGCGCATCGCCTTCTCCAGGGGCGGCGCTCCGGGCGGTGGGACGGGTGCGAGCACCCGGCTGACGTAGGTGACGCGGTGCAGGATCCGCCAGCACGGGGGCTTGGCGGAGTTCTGGCGGGTCTGCCGCAGGGCGGCGGCGTCGGGGGCGTCGCTGCCCGACAGCCAGGTGGGGTCGACGACCTTGTGGTAGAAGTCGTCGAAGTTGGCGCTGTTCTCGCCGAGGTAGAAGGTGAGGAAGCGGTAGGCGTCGACCTTGCCCGGCACCAGGACGGGCTTGCCCGCCGTGTCGTAGACGGGCTTGCCGTCCTTGTCACGGCGCTGCAGGTCGCCCGGGGGTGCGCACTGGACGTCGAGGCCGAAGGAGCGGGAGGCGTCCTTGCCCTTGGCCCGGGTGACGCTGAAACCGCCGCCCACGGAGGCCTCGAGCTGGCCGTAGAAGTTCACACCTTTGAAGCCGAAGTTGCCCCCGTAGGTGCCGCCGATGCTGCCGCTGAGCGCGTAGGAGCCGGAGGTGGTCTCGCTGACGGCGTCGGTGGCCTCGGTGGTCTCGGCGAAGAAGCCGCCCTGGGCCGTCCAGACGTAGGTGTTGACCAGGTCCCGGTGCGAGAAGCCGGTGGCGGCGGCGCTGCCGGCGGTGCTGCGCCCGGTCTCCTGCTGCTCGACGGACATGCCCATCGAGCGCAGGAGCGCCTTGGCCTGTCCCTGGGTCGGGTCCGGGCGGTGGGTCTCGGTCGAGACCGATTCGTAGAAGGCGTGCAGCCGCTGCTGGTCGCGGGTGATCCGGCGCTTGAGCGCGTAGGCGTCCCGCGGCTTGAAGTAGCTGTACTCGCCGTAGCCGGTGGCGGTGGGGTAGTCGGGGTCGGTGACCTTGCCGCGGTCGTCGAAGCCGACCGCGCCGTCCAGGGTGCCCTGCTTGGTGTAGCGGGGGTTGATCGGGAAGTGGATGAGGTTCCAGTCCGGCGGGATGTCCGGGTTGGGCAGCATCCGGTAGGCGACCAGGGCGCCGGTGTGCGCCAGGCGCAGCGCGAAGACGTCGGCGGTCTGGGACTGCACCAGCGCCATGCCGGTGTTGGCGGGCACGTACCGGCGGCCGACGGCGGAGTTCAGCACCTTGGCGGCGTCCTCGGTGTAGCCGGTCAGGGCCAGCTTGGCCTTGCGGGCGGTGTTGGTGCCCTGGCTGACCTTGGTGTCCTCGCTCCAGGTGTTGGAGAACTCAAGGCGGCCCGTCAGGCCGACCTTCAACTGGGCGTCGGCGAGCGGGGACGCGATGCCGAAGCCGGCCGGAGCGGTGATCGACAGGACGCTGGCATCGGTCTCGAAGCCCACCGCGAAGCCGAAGGCGGCGTTGACGCTGCGGGTCTTGCTGGAGGACAGGCTCCGCACCACCTGGTTGGCCTCGGCGAACTCCACCGAGGAGGCGGCGGCGTAGCCGTCGGCCTTGTCGGTGAGGTTCTCCGAGGGCACCGGCGGGGCGCCCTCGATGTAGCCCATGAGTTGCGGATCGAACTGGGCCTGGCCGACCCACTCGGTGGTCAGGTCGCCCACCTTGTACCCGGTGACCAGGTGCCAGCGGCCGTCGCGGACGAAGCCGTAGCAGCGCTTGAGCACACCGAGCGTCTCGCCCTTCGCGTCGTACTGGAGGTCGGCGTACTCGGTGGCACTGGGGGCGCCCGCGATGGTGTCGTGGAAGGGAGTGCGGACGTCGGCGAGGGCCGAGCGCACCTGGGCGGTGTCGGTGGACACGGGGGCGGTGGAGAGCAGGACGCGGGGCCGCTTCGCGGAGAAGGCGAGGTTGTTGCCGCGCAGGCCCTCGTCGCGCACCGAGGTGGTGCCGGGTTCGGTGGAGTCCCGGTCGAAGGGCCAGTAGCCGAGCAGGTCCCGCTTGTTCTCGCGCAGGCGGGTGAACAGGTTGTCGCTGATCTGCTCCCGGGTGCGGACGGTGCGCCAGATCCGCACCTCCTCCAGCGTTCCGGTCAGCAGCTCCGTCGGTTTGCCCCCTTCCAGGCGGGCGCCCAGGGTGAGCTGGGCATCGCCCCAGGAGGCGGTGTCCTGGGCGGTGACGGGGGCCTCGGACAGCGGCTCGCCGTTGCGGTACAGCCGCAGCGGGCTGGCCGTGGGGTCGACGTCGCGGGTCCAGCGGGCGCCCCGCAGCTTGGCCGGGAAGGAGCCGGAGACGTCGACGGTGACGTTCCCGGCGTTCTCGTTGAAGGGCCAGCGGGCCAGCAGCCCCTTCTCACGCGCGGTGACCGGCTGCCCGAGCTGGACGGCCGGCCGTGCGGAGTTCCACAGCCGCACCTCGCACAGGACACCGTGCAGCCCACGGCCGATCTCCAGCTCGCCGGAGTTGGACTGGGCACCAGGGCCGCTGTACAGGTGGCTGCCGGCGGCTGCGCCGTCCAGGTGGAAGCGGATGTCCTGCTCGGACTGGATGCTCGCGTTCGCCTGGGCGGCGGCGGAGGTGTCGGGTTTGCGGCGCTGCCGCACCACGGTCACCCGCTGGAAGGCGCCGACCGTCACCGGGCGGTCGGAGGTGTAGCGGACGGCCTTGCCGTCGGCCTCGGCGAAGGCGAACTCCACCCGGCCGTCGGCCAGGATGCCCAACTGGTACGGGACGCCGTCCCGGCCGCCGTCGACCACCGTGCCCTTGGCGAGCAGGCCCATCGGGGCGCCGAGCTTGTCGATCCGGACGAACGCCTCGATGGTGAGGTCCTCCAGGACGTCCAGCGAGTTCTGCGGGGCCACCGACAGGCCCGCGCCGCCGTTCAGGCTCAGGGCCCAGGACTGGGTGAAGGTGGCGGCCAGGTGCGCCCATTCGTTGCACGGGAAACGCTCCGCCGAGCGCACCACCCGGTCGCCGACCCGGGCCACCACCTGGTAGCCCTTGATCGGTGAGGGCGGGCTGCTCGGCCCGTCGAAGGTCCAGTGGCCGAGCAGGCCCGGTTCGCGGCCGGAGAGCCGCTGGTGGCGCTCGGAGGAGATCTCGTGCTGGGTGCGGGCCCGGCCGAAGACGCGGACCTCGTCGATCCGGCCGTCGAGGTAGTCGCCGGTGAAGGGGAAGTGGCCCAGGATCAGCGGGCCGTTGCCGGTGTAGGCCCCAATGGAGGTGCGGCGGGCGACCTCGACGCCGTCCCGGTAGAGGATCTGCTCGCGGGTGGCGTTCTTGTAGACCGCGGCCCAGTGGTGCCACTCCAGGTCCGGGTAGGCCTGGGTGGTCTTCAGGTCGTCGCCGTACAGCGAGAAGTAGAAGGTCTCGTCGGGGTGGACCCACAGGTGCAGGGACTGGTCGACCCGGCCGTCCGTCGCGCCATGGAACAGCAGCGGCTCGACGCGGCCCCGGGACTGGTTGCGCTTGGCCCACAGCTCGATGGTGAAGTCCCGGTTCGCCAGGTCGAGCGAGGGAGTCAGCTGGGCCTTGGTGCCGCCGACGAACTGCCAGGCCGGCAGGGTGGCCGGGGCGAGCGCCAGGGAGTAGCCCGATCCGTCCGTCCTGGCGTGGACGATCCGGCCCCCTCCGGCCTCGGGGTTGACCCAGGCCTCCAGGCTCAGGTCACCGGTCGGGGCGCTGTTCTGCTGCTGGCCGGCGGGCAGGGTCAGGTACTGCTCCTTGCCGTCGAACAGGAAGGCCCGGCCGGGCATCTCGGCCCGCCAGCGGCAGCCGCGGCCGGTGATGGTCGCCTTGGCCGTGCCGTTGGGGACGGAGTCGACGCCGCCCGCGGTGAGCCCGATCAGGCGGGATCCGGCGGACAGCAGGACCCCGGCCCGGGTGGACTCCGCCCGGGCCCAGTCGTAGCCGACCAGGCTGACCTTGTCGCCGGGCTTGATCGCGGTGCCCGCCGTCGTGAGGGTGAGCGTCTTGGCGCCGGTGGGGCTGTCGGCCTCCGCGGCGTAGCCGGTGCTGCCGATCACGAGGTGGGCCCTGGCCGGGACCGGCATGGTGGTGGCCCCGGTCAGCTCCACGTTTCTGCCCGTCACCCGGGCGACCGCGCCGACCGTCACCGGCCGGCCGGGGCTCCCGGCCAGGGCGGCGGCCATCAGGTCGGCCTTGCGCGGCAGCGACCGCCAGGTCTCGGTGTCGGAGCCGACGGTGACGGTCAGGTCGCAGCGGCCGGGCGCGTCGCCGTCGGCGACCTTGATGGTGGCGCTGTCCAGGGGAACGGCCGGGTCGCGGGCGAGGAAGGTGAGCGTGCCGCCGTCCCCGGCGAGGGTCTGGGCACCGCGGACGACGCCGGTGTCGTAGTACACGACGAAGAACTGGTTCTCGGCGCCGCGGAAGTACAGCACGACGTTGCCGGTGCCGCTGTCCAGCAGTGCGGGCCGGTCGGTGCCCCGGGCGAATTCGAGCAGGCAGCCGGACAGGCTCAGACCGGTGGAGTCCACCGCCAGCAGCGGCATCGCCACCGTCAGGTCGTCGTCCCCCTGCAGGGCGGTCGACAGGCGGGCCAGCTGGTCCCGGGCGTCCTTGAGTTCGGCCTGCTTGGCGGCCAGCACGAGCTGCAGTTCGGCGACCCGCTGTTGGGCCGTGCGCGCCTCCTGGAGGAGCTGGCGCGCGGCGTCCAGCTTCTCCTTGGCCGCGAGGTACGCCACGTCCACACCCGAGCGCATGGACAGGCGCGTCATCTTGAACAGGCCCGAGTCCGCTGTGAGGCATTCGCTCGACTGGACCAGGTGGGGTAACTGGTACGTGGAGGGCGAACCGATCGCCAGTCGGCTGCCGCGGTTGACGATGCGGACGTACTCGCCCTCGGCGATCAGCTGGAACTGCGCGCTGACGTTGCCGGGTTCGCGGACGATCGTGCTCAGCCGGGCGGTCTCGGACGTCGAGTTGCCGGTGACGCGCAGGTCCCGGTTGCGCTCGCGGGCGACCAGGAAGTAGCAGGGCCGGCCGTTCTGGCTCTGGCCGGTGTCGGCCAACCACCAGGTCGTCCGGGGGCCGTTGGGGGGGATGAACTGCACCCCGGCCTCGTACTCCGAGGTGAGGATGGCGAAGAGCGACTGCGCCAGGTGGCCGCTGGCCAACTGGCGCGGTGTCTTGAGCTCCAGGCTGTAGGTCCAGGAGGTGACCAGGTCCTTCTCGGCGAGGTATCGCCGCTCCAGGTCGTCGAAGCCCGGCTTCAGCCGGTCGACTTCCGCCTGGTACTCGGCCACCCTGCCCGCGGTGCCGGCCAGCCGGGTCATCTCCGACTGAAGGGACGCGACCTCCGGCTCCAGCCGCTTGATCAGCTGCTGCAGGGCGCTGACCTGCTCCGAGTCCTGGCCCTTCGTCGGCCGCTTGAGCACCGCCGGGTCCAGCACGTCCGGCGCCTGGGCCAGCCGGCCGTCGCGGCCGACCGCGAAGTCCAGGCCCGCCAGGCACGGGTTCTGGCCGTACCTGGCGGCGAACGCCAGCAGCACCCGAGCCTGCCGCTTGGCGGGCTTGGGGTCGGGGCGGTACCCGGCGACCACGTTCTCCTGCTGGTGGTACAGCACGGCCGACAGGCCGGACACCACCGAGCGCCCCTTGAGGGTGAAGCTGTCGCGCCGCACCCCGGGGTGGTCGCCGACCGGGGCGTCCGAGCCGGTCCACTGCACGCCGCCGCCGAGCATGCCGTGCAGCGCCCGGTCGCTCTGGTCGTTCGCGGTGCTCCCCGTGCCCTCGTCGAACCGGTAGTAGGCCACCAGTCCCGGCTCGTTGCCGATCAGCCGGTAGCTCATGTCCTCGGTGAGCTCGGCGGCGGAACGCACCCGGTCCCAGATCCGGAGCTCGTCGACGTCGCCCTTGAAAAGCTTGTCCGTACCGCCGGAGGAGTCCTTGCCGACCAGGGTGTTCACACCGGTGGCAGGGGTGAACGGCAGCGCCCCGCTGCCGGCCGGCCTGCCGTTGACGTACAGCTTCGCGGTGGTGCCGTCGAAGGTGGCGGCGATGTGGGTGTAGGCGTCCGTCGGCACCGAATCGGTGGACAGCAGCGGCGACGGCGCGCCCTGGTGCGTGAGGCTCACCAGGCCGGCGGCGTCCACTGCCAGCAGGTACTCCCCGCTCCTGGCCAGCACCGGCCCGTCGAGGGCAGCCGGTTTGACCCAGGCCTCGATCGAGTACGCCTTGCCGCCGAACCGCAGCGCCGCCGGATCGCCCAGGTCGACGTGGGCGCCGGTGCCGTCCAGCCGCAGTGCGGTCTCCGCACGCCCCTCGGTGCCCGTCACCGGCACCAGCTCGCGTCCGGTGAACGGGCAGTTGCCCGGGCTGCGCTCGAATACCGCGTCGCGGTACAGAGGGTCGGGGCTGGTGTAGAAACGGGTGCCCCGGGTGTTGAACAGGCCCTGGGCGCCCTGCTCGACGCTGAAGGAGTCGACCCGCCCGGTGGCGTCGTTGTGGGCGAACAGCTGCCAGCGCTGCACGCCGCTGATCGCGGTGGGCACCAGCACGGCGGCGAACCGGCCCTGGGTCAGGTTCCGTACGAAGGACAGCTCCTGGGTCGGCTCGTGGAAGGGGCGGCCCTCCATGTCCTCGGTGCCCAGGCTGTCCTTGGCCGACTCGGGACGGGTGGCGTGCCGGCTGCGCTTGTAGCGGACCTCAAGCACCGGCTTGAGCTTGCCGTCCACCAGCAGGAACCGGTCGCACAGCAGGGTGTCGCGCACCAGCGGCACCTTCTTCGTACCGCTGAGCACGTAGTCCGTGCGGGACGCGTTCCCCGAACAGCCGCCGCCGGTCAGCTTGTACACCGCGTCGGAGTGCGTCTCGCCGACCGACTGCCGTAACACCACCACGTACGTGCCGTCGGAGACCACGTGGAACGGGGCGTCCGCCGTCAGCCGCGCGGTGGTGGACAAGAACGGGTCGGTCTCCTGGGCCGTGGGCCGCTCGTCGACGGCCGCCTCGGCCCCGCCGCGCTTGACCGTCGGCATCGCCGTCGCGCCGACCACGGCGTACCCCACCTCGGCCAGCTCCCGGGGGAGGACCAGCTCGGCCGGGTTGTCGCTCCAGTACGCGGTGTCCGCCTCGCCCTTGGCCGGCGGGCCGGACAGGTCCAACACCGAGTAGACGATCCGGCGGGACGCATCCATCGCGAACGCGATGGTGGTGCCCTGGTGCCGCGCCATCGTCACGTGCCGGTACGACCGGTCTCCGTAGATCTTGAGCAGGGATTCCTGCGGTGCCACTGCTTCCCCTCCCGCGAGCATGGCCGCCGGCCCCGGGCCCACACGCTTCGGAGCGGCGATGGACGTGCGGATCACTCCTGACGGAGCGTCGGCCAGTCTGGCACCCGCGGCTACGATTGAGGGGAAGTTGTGAATGCACTCGGCTGCTACACGGCTTGAACACCGCTCCGGGTGGCCGGACTTCGCCGTCCGACGACCACTGTCACGGCCGAGGGGCCGCAGTCTGCCGGTCTCGGTCAGCGGGGCATTACGGTGGACCACGAGGGCCTCCTCGGCTAGGTGCGGATGTCGCAATTCACGCCGACCCCGGAGGCCCTCACCCATTTCAAGAACCCAGCACGCGTGTCGCCAACGTCCCCGGACAGCAGTGGACTGTGCGGACGCCGTTCGGGGACATGCGCTCCAGGAGCATGGGGGCTGCCGGTGGGGCGCTGAGTTCCGGAGTTCATACCGTAGCCACGTGGGGTGGGGATGTGGATCGCAGAAACATCGCTAGTTCTAATGAACATGATGGTGCATCAGTTTGCCCGTCGCTGATCTGATCATGATGTCGAGCGATATCCGTTCAGAGCAAAGGTGGTTTCCGAATGACCAGTGGCCAGACTCCCTCGGTCACCGAAGCGACGCTCACCGACATCGCCACCAACGGCATCTGGGGCCCGGGCCACAGCGTCAGCGAGGCCGTCGTCGACGTGTCCCGGGCGCTGCTCGCCTCCCTCCAGGGCGAGGAGGGCGTCGAACTCCCGGCGGAGCTTGCGGAGCTGGTGGCCGCGGTGCGGCGGATCGCCACGATCGCACTTCCCCGCATCACCGCGCACGACGGTGTCCGGCTGTCGGCGTTCAGCATCAAGCTGAAGGACGCCGCCCCGCGCCCCGTGGTGATCGTGCCCGCCGGGTGGAACCCGTACGGCTGGCTGCCGTTCCTCTACGCCTACCTCAAGCTGGCGCAGCGCGGCTACCACGTGCTCGCCTACTCCCCGCGCGGCATCGGCATCAAGGGCTGGCTGTCGACGTCCGAGGGCTTCGTCAATGTGGCCGGGCCCGACGACTGGGCCGACGGCTCTTCCGTGATCGACTACGCGCAGGAGGCCCTCGAACCCAGCCGGATCGGCTTCCTCGGTGAGTCCTACGGCTCCGGGATCAGCCAGCTGGTCGCCGCGCACGACCCGGCCGGCCGCGTCTCCACCGTGGTCGCGCTGAGCACCTGGGGCAACCTCGCCACCAGCCTGTACAACAACGGCACCCGGCACCTGGCGGCCGTGGAGGCGCTGATCGCCTTCACCGGCGGCCCGCTGGAGGAGAAGTTCGACGAGGGCTCCCAGCAACTCCTCAAGGACTTCCTGAGCGGCCGGAACCTCGACGCCGTGGTCGAGTGGGGTACCGAGCGCTCCCCGGAGACGTACGTCGACCAGACGAACGCGCGGGGCATCCCGACGTTCATCTCGAACACCTGGCACGAGACGCTGTTCCCGGTCAACCCGGTGCTCGACCACTTCGAGCGGCTCACCGTGCCGAAGCGGCTGAACCTGTGGATCGGCGACCACGGTGCCCCCGAGGGCCCCGGCCTGGCCGGACTGGTGACAGGCCTGCCGTTCCCCGGGCTGGCGGAGCCGACGCGGGAGGCCTACGAGTGGCTGGACCACCACCTGCTCGGCGTCGACAACGACGTGCCGAACTGGTCGGTGGTGAAGAGCCAGAGCATGTTCACCTACAAGACGATCGCGATCCCGGGCGGCTCCAACCTGATCACCGTCCCGGCGCACCGCGAGACGTACGACTCCTGGTCCGAGGCCGCCACCGGGAGCGAGTCGTGGTACCTCACCGGTACCGGCGGCTCCGGTGACGGCGCGCTGACCGACAAGCCGACCTCCGGGTGGTCGCGGGACTTCCAGGCCGGCGCCCTGTCCTCCTCCCACGCGGGCGAGCTGCTCAAGACGGGGCAGCGGGAGTGGTTCGGCAACCCCAACAAGTACACGCTCGCGGACTTCGAGCGCGCTCAGCTGCTGGTCTGGTCGACCGACCCGCTGACCGGCCCCGGTGAGGTGGCCCGCAAGATCCGGGGCACCGCCACCGTGCGGCTGTCGGTGCGCAGCAGCGTCGATGCCGCCACCGTGATCGCGTACCTGTACGACGTCGCCCCGGATGGCACCGCTCGGATCATCACCCACGAGCCGTACACGGCCACCGGCCTGGCCCCGAAGGCCGACACCACCATCACCTGGTCGCTCCAGGCCGCGTCCTACGACCTGCCGATCGGGCATCGCCTCGCCCTGGTGGTCAACAGCCGCGACCCGCTGTATTCCTACGCGGGCTCGGACCTCCCGGCCCTCACCACCACCACGGTCGGCTCCGTGAGCGGGAGCGAGGCCCGGCTGGAACTGCCGCTGAGCTGACACCCCCAGGGCGCCACCGCCCGTGCGGCAGCCCGCCGATCGGCGTACCGCGGGCTGCCGCACGGGTGCCGTCGGGGCCGGGCGGGAACGGCAACGGCTACCCCGTGACCATCGGGGGTCGGTCCGGCGGACTCCTGAAGATCATGTGGTGGCCGTGGGTCAGGCCATGGACGCCGTCCGTTGGCTGACGATGTCCGACCAGGCCACGCCCCGGATCGCGGGCCGGTCAAGCCCCTCCGCTCTGGGTGAGTTGACGTACCAGGCCAGGCTCACGGCCGACGTCACGATGGTCGTGCGGACCATGGAATGAAAGCGGTGGGGTACGAAGGGCGTGCCCACGCCCACGGCGCGCTAAAGAGCTGAGCCGTCCCGCTACGTCGTGCCACCACCCGTGTCAGAGGGTGGTCGCCAGCCTCATTCCGGGCGGGGAGTCTGGTCCGTGACTGGTCCGGGAGCGCGACTTGGTTCTCTAGAAGAACCCAACCGCCTTCGGGGAATAGCTGCAATGAACGTTCTTCGTCTGCTGGTGGTACAGCAGTTGTACCTATGTTGACCTGGGAAAACGGCAGTTGGTAGGGCTCCTTGGCGGGTGCTGGCCCGGAAATGGTCCGGATCTTGGTTTGCGCTTTCATGGGGCTGCGCTCGGGGCGCTGGCCCTCGGGCAGGACGTACCAGCTCCTCATGGTGGAAGGCAGGAGGACTCACCGATCACACGTCGTCGAGTCCTTCGAGGCGGGCTCGGGCGGGTCCGGTGGTGAGGTTCGGCCCGGGGCACTCAAGCGGGTGCCGCTCGTGGCCGAAGAGATCACCATGGATCTTGGACTGGAAGGTCGCGTGGCCGTGGTCACGGGTGCGAGCCGCGGCATCGGCCTCGCGATCGTGCGAGCCCTGGCGGCCGAGGGTGCCCTGGTGGTGGCCGGTGCGCGCCACTTCTCCGACGAACTGGACGCGCTGGTCGAGCGCGGGGGTGTCCGCCTGGTGCGGGTGGATCTGGCCGAGGCGGAGGGAGCAAGGCAGCTCATTGGGGCGGCGGGGGACCGGGTCGACGTCCTCGTGAACAACGTGGGCGCCGCTCCCGCCCGGCCGGGCGGATTCCTCAGCGTCACCGACGAGCAGTGGCAACAGGCGATGAACCTCAACCTGTTCACGGCGGTCCGTGTCACCCGGGAGGTCCTGCCGCTGATGCTGGAGCGGGGCAGTGGGTCGATCGTCAACGTCTGCTCGGTCAACGCTGTGTTCCCCGACCCGATGGTGATCGACTACTCCGCGGGAAAGGCGGCGCTGGCGAGCTTCTCCAAGGGTCTGTCCAAGGAGGTGGGTGGCCGCGGGATTCGAGTGAACACGGTCAGTCCCGGCCCGGTCGAGACCGATTTGTGGCTGGCTGCTGACGGGGTGGCCGCCACCGTGTCCCGTGCGACCGGGATGACGCCGGAGGAGGTGAAGGCCCGGGCTGCGGGTGCCATGGTCACGGGACGGTTCTCGAAGCCCGCCGAGGTCGCGGACGTCGTGCTGATGCTGGCGAGTGACCGGACGGGCAATGTCACGGGGTCCGACGTCACGATCGACGGCGGGTTCCTGACGACCTGGTAGCCGGTCGGCTCTCGTGTTCCGCCGCTCCGTGGCCGACGTGCAGGACGACCTTGCCGCGCGGGTGCTCCGTCACGAGTGCCTCGCAGGCGGCTCGCATCTCGGCGACCGGTACGAGGCGGTCCACGACCAGGGGTTTGCGGCGGGTCACACGGCGCCCCACCCTCGTTCGCCGCACCCCCGGTCGTTCACAGGGCAGGGTCGGTCGTCTTGCGGCGGATGGCGACGACGGCCGCGTCGTCGTCGAGGTGTGCCTGGACGTGGGCCAGGAGGTCGGCCTGGAGATGGCGCAGGAGTACGTCGGGGTCGTCCGTGGTCCACTGTGGTGCGCGCTCGGTGAACGGGTAGAAGTCGCCGTCGGTGTTGCGTGCTTCGATGACGCCGTCGGTGTAGAGGAGCAGCAGGTCGCCGGGCCCGAACGGGAAGGTCTCGACGGTGTAGTCGGCGATGCCGAAGGTCCCTCCGAATCCGATCGGAAGGTGGTTGGCCTCGGGCACGAGCGGGATGAGCCGGTTTCCGCGGAGGATGAGCGGTGGTGGGTGTCCGCAGCTGATGAGGTGGACGACCGGCTCGTGGTCGGGGATGTCAATCAGCAGGGCGGTGGCGAAGTCTTCGACGGTGTCCTGTTCCGTTTGTGGCCGCCACTGGCTGGTGTCCCAGCGGAACGCGGCGTCCAGGTGGACGGCGAGGCGGGGAAGGGTGGCCTGCCGGTGGGCGGCCGCCCGGAAGGCGCCGAGCAGCAGGGCGGTCTTGCTGATGGCGCCCAGACCGCTGCCGCGCACGTCGCCGATGAGGAGCCGGGTGCTGTGGTGGGCGGTGCGTGCGGCCGCGTACAGGTCTCCGCCCAGCTCGGCTTCCTCCTCGGCGGGGATGTACAGGCCGGCGATCTGCAGCGGGCCGGCGCGTGGGGGCAGCGGCTGAAGCAGCACTCTTTGGGCTGCCTCGGCCACCGACCGCACCTGGTGCAGCTGCTGCTCGCGCCGGTCCCGGACCACGCGGACGGTGACACAGACGGCCGAGACGACGATGAGGGCGGCGATCTGGGCCTGGACGTTGGCGGTGCCCGCGACCCCCCTGAGCACGCCGATCAGCACCTGGGCCGCCACCGCCAGAGCCCCCATGGCCGCCGTCGTGCGGGCGCCGGCGAACGCAACCGTGATCGCCGGCGCTGCCACGAGCAGCGGACCGAGATGGATGTGGGGCGGAGCCAGTACGTCCACGACGCAGACGGTGACGATCAGCGCGAGCGGGATCACCAGCAGCGCGGGCGCATGCGCCGGCTGCCAGAGGCGCCGGACGTCCAACCATGCTGGAAGGGCCATGCCCCAAGCCTTCCACCCGCCTTGGCAAGGTGCGGACGCGGCGCTCCGGGGACCGCCGTTCGTGGCTGTGCGCGACGGGGGGCTCTGCGGGCCGCGGGCGAGGACGTGCACGGTGTGCGGTCCGTCGTGCGCATGTTCTTGTGGCCGGCGACGATGTATCGGGGTGCGAGGGCCCCGGCGGTGCTGATGGCTTCGCGCCAGGCGTCCGTGCCGCCTCCCGGACGCTCTCGGCAGGCAACTCGCGGTGCTTTTCGAAGGCGCCAACGCGCTGGCGGACTCCTGTAACGACATGCAGGTGTTCACGGTGCGCGGCAGGCGGCCCGGACGCTGCTGGACGCAGATCCCGCCTTGGGTGACACGCTCGGAGGGTGATCGTTCAGGACCCCAGGACCGCGCGCAGGGCCGTCGGGCAGCCCTCGTGGGTGAGGCCGGTCTACTCAGGGGCTGTCGAAGCGGTGGCGGGCGGTTTCGATGTCGGCGAGGTGGTGGTGGGTCCATTCGCACATGCCGTCGACCGTCGCGCGCAGGGCTGTACGAGGTTCGTCCGGGCGGGCTCACGCCTCTGCCGCGGGAGTGGCCGGCCGTGCCGCGTAGCGGGTACGCATCGCGTCGCTGGCTGCGGGGCCCGCGGTGAAGACGTAGGTGTCGCTGTCGTCGAGTCGGCGGCCGGTTTTGGCGTCGACGACAACGGGCTCGACTTCCTCACCGCTGTGCGCGTCGACGAGGATCATGCTGCGCTCCGTCGGGGTAAGGCGGGAGTTGCCCCAGGCAGCCAGGGCGACGATCACCGGGCGCAGGGAGCGCCCGAGTTCGGTCAGGACGTACTCGTGCCGGACGGGGCTGGTCTGGTAGGGCCGGCGCTCCAGCAGACCGTCCGCGACCAGGGTCCTCAGCCGGGTGGTGAGCATACTGGAGGAGATGCCCAGGCTCTCCTGGAACTGGTCGAAGCGGGTGTAGCCGTCGAAGGCGTCGTGGAGGATCAGCAGGGTCCACCACTCGCCGACGTGTTCCACCGTCGTGGACAGCGGGCACTCCCGGTCCTCCAGCCTGATCCGGCTTGCCACGGCGACCATCCCCTCGGTTACTGCTAAAGTCGAAGTTAGTGGCTTCTATTTTAGCAGTAATGAGGGGAGCGGCGGCTCGCATACCCGCGCCCCGGATCGGAGCACAACATGACCACGTCCTTCAGCGAATCCCTCGAAGGCCGACGCGCTCTGGTCACCGGCGGCACCAAGGGCACCGGAGCCGCAATCGCCCGGCGGCTCGCCGAGGCCGGTGCGACCGTGCTGGTCACCGCCCGCAGCCGCCCCGACGACGTCGAGGAGGAGACGTTCATCGCTGCCGACCTGTCCACCGCCCAGGGCGCCGCCCACGTCGCCTCCGAGGTGGACGCCCGTGTGGGAGGCGTCGACATCCTGGTCAACACGCTCGGCGGCTCCGAGGCCCCGGCAGGAGGATTCGCCGCGCTCGGCGAGGACGACTGGGCGAGGGAGCTGAACACGAATCTGCTGGCCGCGGTCCGCCTGGACCGCGCCCTCCTCCCACGCATGATCGCCACGGGCAAGGGCGCGGTCGTGCACGTCACCTCGATCCAGCGCCGCATGCCGCTGTGGAACGGCACCCTGGCCTACGCCGCCGCCAAGGCCGCCCTGACCACCTACAGCAAGGGCCTGGCCAACGAGGTCGCCCCGCACGGCGTCCGCGTCAACACCGTCTCGCCCGGCTTCGTCCAGACCTCGGCCGCCGACCACCTTGTCGCCCGGATCGCCCACGACGCCGGCATCAGCCGGGAAGCGGCGCTGGGTCGGCTCATGGACTCCCTGGGAGGTATCCCGCTCGGCCGTCCCAACCGGCCAGAGGAGGTCGCCGAGCTCGTCTCCTTCCTTGTCTCCGACCGCGCCTCGGCCATTGTCGGCGCCGAACACGTCATCGACGGCGGCACCACCCCCACCGTCTGAACCCGCCCCCACCATCAGGAGCGTCATGCACGACAACCAGCCCCGCACCATCACTCCGGACGACCTGCCCGAGGTGATCACCCGCTACCTCGCAGCGCACCGCGCCCACGACACCGCCACAGCGGTCACGACGTTCACCGACGACGCCACGGTGATCGACGACGGCAACACCTACCAGGGAAGCGCCGCGGTCGAGCGGTGGCTGGACCGATCCGCCACCGAATTCACCTACACCATCCACCTCACGAACGCCCAGCAGACCGACACGGCCCACTACATCGCCACACACCACCTCGAAGGCAACTTCCCCGGCGGCACCATCGATCTCCGCTACCGGTTCACGCTGCGAGACGACCTCATCGAACATCTCGCCATCGAACCCTGAACCCGCTCCCACACCGCCTGTTCCCGGCCACGCGGAGGACCCGTCACGATGTCCATGCCGGTGACCACCGGTGGTGGGCCGTCAGCGGGCCCCAGGGGAGTCCCGACGCGGGTCCGACGGGGCGGAAGGCCGTGGCGGAACATGAGCCAGGCCAGGTGCGGCGGGCAGACGTGCCGCGCACCGTCGTGGGTGACGTCCATCTCCCAGATGGGGATGTCCCTGCCCGCCGCCACATGACGCACCTGCTGACGCACCTGCTGACGCACCCCGCCCTCCAGGCAGTGGCGCATGACCGGGATGGGAAGGGGGCGGAGTCGGCTTCCTGCCGGGTGACCCCACGGTCAACGGTGTCATGTCAGTGGCGTTCCGCCGGTCCTGAGGTGAGCATCGCCATCGAAGATCCGAGGAGGGCGAGGGCGTCGGCGTCCGTGCTGCCCGGCTCGGCAGTGCCGATCAAGAGGTGCTGACCGGGCGTGCTCTGGACGTCGAAGGACTGGTACGTGAGGGTGAACCGGCCCACCGCGGGGTGGTTGAAGGTCTTGGGCCTGAGGCCGAATGAACTGACGCCGTGACGGCGCCACATCTGCTCGAACTCGTCACTGCTGCTCCGCAGTTCCTCGATCGTGTCGGTCATCCGGGAATCGTCCGGGTGGTGTCCGGCAGCCAGGCGCAGGGCTTCGACCGAGCATTTCGCGACGCTGTGCCAGTCCGCGTAGAGCCCTCGGGCCGCGGGGTCCAGGAAGAGGGAGCGCAGGGCTCGGCGGCGGTCGGCGAGTGGCGAGAGGAGGGCATCGGCCAGGGCGTTGGCCGCGAGTACTTCGAGGCGGCGGTTGATGACGTACGCGACCGCGGTGGGGAAGGACTCCATGAGCTGGAGCAGGGCCGGGTCCACTTCGTCCGGCTCGTCGGCGGCCTCGGCAGCCGGCAGGAGGCCGGCGAGGCGGTAGGCGTGCCAGTGGGCGTCGGCGTTCAGGCGCAGCGCTCGCGAGAGGGCGTCGATGACCTGGCCGGAGGGGCTGCGTTCGCGCCCCTGCTCCAGGCGGGTGTAGTAGTCGGCGCTGACGCCGGCCAGCACGGCGACTTCCTCACGTCGCAGTCCCGCGACCCTGCGGTGCCCGTAGGTCGGAAGGCCCACTTCTGCGGGCTTCAGACGGGAGCGCCGCGCTTGCAGGAATTCGCCGAGTTCGTACCCGCTCATGACTCGATCGTACGCGGCTCGTTCCTGGGAGTGGCGCACCCAGGAAGTCTCGCCCTGCCTGCCCGGGGTGATCGCCTCCAGGATCAGAGCCTGGGTGGACGAGCACCCGGTCCGGCCTCCGCCGGCTTCATCGAAGGGGTTCTCATGACCGTCCCGTCCATTTCTGCAGGCAAGGTCGTACTGATCACCGGGGCGAGCAGCGGTATCGGTGAGGCGACGGCCCGGCGGCTGGCCGCGTCGGGGCACCAGGTGATTCTGGGAGCCCGCCGTACGGACCGTATCGCCGCCCTCGCCGAGGACATCCGCACCAGCGGCGGGCAGGCCGACCACCAGGAACTGGACGTGACCAGCCTGGACAGCATGCGGGCCTTCGTGCAGGCCGCGCACAGCCGGTACGGCCACATCGACGTCCTGGTGAACAACGCCGGCGTGATGCCGCTGTCTCCGCTGGATGCCCTGAAGGTCGACGAGTGGAACCGCATGATCGACGTGAACGTACGCGGCGTGCTGCACGGCATCGCCTCGGTACTCCCTCTCATGCGCGCGCAGGGATCCGGCCACATCGTGAACATCGCCTCGGTCTCGGGGCACCGCGTCGACCCGACAGCGGCCGTCTACAGCGCGACCAAGTTCGCGGTCCGGGCCCTGTCCGAGGGACTGCGGCAGGAGAGCCGCGAGGTGCGGGTGACCGTGATCAGCCCCGGACTGACCAGGAGCGAGCTGGCCGAGGGCATCACCGACACCGCGGTGCGCGAGGCGACCGAGGACATGCTGAGGATCGCGATGCCCGCTGACGCCATCGGTGCGGCGATCGACTACGCGATCAGCCAGCCCGCCGAGGTCGACGTCAGCGAGATCACCGTGCGACCCACCGCCCAGGGCTGACCGAAGGAGCCGACGGACCGCAGAGACACGTCGTCCGGAGACGCGCCATGGTGACGAAACAGCAGGTCGAAACATGGGTCGAGGGGTATGTGCGGGCCTGGACCCCCAACAGCCGCAAGGACATCGCAGCCCTCTTCACCCCGGAGGCCGAGTATCACGAGCGGCCGTACGAGACGGACTGACGCCCACCGCGCCCCAGGTGCCGACTGCCGCGCCACGCCACTCCAAACGGAAACGTACGTTTGTGTTAAGGCCTATCCGGTGTCTTCGGCCCACGCGCCCCAATCGCCCGGTGGCAGCCTGGAAACGGCGTGCATCGCTCGGCCTTGAGCCGTACGCCGAGAGGCCCCGGCTCGACACCGGGGCCACGCGGGCGGCAGGACGGATCGGGGCCGCTGCCACATCAGAGACAGTGCTCCCCGACTGGTTCGCGCACTCCCCAGCAAGTAACCGTAGCCGTGTGCGCACACCGATGCCGGCACAGAACTGTCATCGCGGCGACGCCGTTTCCGAGGTCTGCCCACACCTATTCGATCTCAGTGGCTCGAAGGTTCACCGCACCGCCGCCTGTACCCACTCGACGTGGGTACGCAGGACGCGGACGAACCGCGGCGGAATTTTCAGAACCAGGCAGGCAATCAGGTGGAGGCGGCGGCGTACGGGATCACTTGGTCGAGTGCGCGGGAGTACGTCCTGACCCGGACAGAGCTCGCGGCCGGTCCGGCGAAGCGACCCTACGACCTCCGGCATGCGGGGATCTCGTTCTGGCTCCACTCGGGTGTCGACCCTGCCGACTGTGCTGGGCGGGCCGGTCACAGCATCCACGTCCTGTTCAAGTGCTACGCCAAGTTCCTCGACGGCGTTCAGGAGCAGGCCAACCGTCTCATCGAGCAGTCCATGGAGGAGTGGGACCGCGTCAGCCAGGGCCTGCCACCTGCCCGGTGAGCTCGGTTTGGTCCGTAACTGGTCCGGAACAGCCGATCTGGAGGGGGAGAAGGGCGGGAGAAACTGGGAGGACCAGAAAATAGCGATGTCCGCGTTCAGTGGGTCGAGCTGACGGCGCCTAGCCGCGATGTCCCAAGGCTGAACACGGTGCGCGCAGCGCGGTACTGGGGGCACTTGGCCTGGATGTCGCCCCCCGGGCATCAGGGGCGCGCGTGAACTCGTCCGCCTGTCGTTCGGCTCTCCGAACGTCGACCGAGAAGAGCTGGCCGCAGCTGTGCCGGGGCAAGCCGGGCGAGTACCTGCGGGCTTCGCGGCGTCCTCCGGCGGCAGGCGGGCCAGCACTTGGCGAACATCCCGATCCCGGTGCGTGAGCCGCTCTGATCGGGCACCCAAGGGCTCCGGCTGCCTCCGGGCGCCCGTCTCGCGGGTTGTCCGCAAGGGCTGACCGCTGGCTCTGGCCCGAGACCTGGCCGTCGGCGCCGATCACAGCTGCTGCATCTGCGTCTTCGACCTCTTCCCGATGACCCATCATGTCGAGTGTGTTGCGATCCTTGAGCCCGTTGGAAAGGGCCTCTGACCTGCGGGTTAGGGCGGTGTGCATTATGTGCGCTGTGGGCGTTAAGGGCGATATCTTGACGCTGGTTTGACGCTCGTGACGCACGTTTGACGCACGCTCGACTGATTTCTGATGGATCGCCAGTACAGAAAGGCCGCCTCCCGTACCAGGGCTACAGCCCGGTACGGGAGGCGGCTTTCTCTGTTGCTGCCGGTCGAGGGGACCCCTGCTCTGTCCTCCATCCCGGCTTCCCTGCCTAAACACGCTCCGTGACGAACGGAGGAAGGGGCAGGGTTGTCTGGCGAGCCGGAAACAATCTTGGACAGCTGCGTGTTGGGCAAGGGTCGGTATGGAGGGGGAGGTGTCGGGCCTGAAGCTGTTCAACACGAAGGGCGGCGTGACCGAGGTCATGCCGCGCCTGGCGGAGGTCGAGGCGGATGTGCAGGACCTTGTCGAGTCGCACATGGAAACGATGCTTGGGGTCTGTTTCCTGGCCGACGAGTACAGCGCCGGGCCGGTGCATGGTCGGCGGATCGACTCGCTCTTGCGTGGCGGACAGCAGCTCGCTGGCGCGGGCGTCGGTGGAGACGTAGAAGGCGACCAGGGCCGGTGCGAGGGCAGCCGCGCGAAGATCTCGTTGAACTGGTCTGCAGGGACACTTCGCGGCACCCGCTTTGGCACCGTCGGCCGGTAGAGCCCGGCACGTTCATTGCGGGGAGGGTCCATCGGGTTGCGGTGCGCGGGCGCGCGTCGTCCCCGGCGGGAGCGGTCCAGCGGGAACGGATTGAGGATCGGCCCGGTGCCGACATCGCGGTGGAAGTCGTAGAAGCTCCGCAGCACCGTCTCGCTGTGCGCGCGAGATGACGCCGCGTTCGGCTTTCCGCCAGGTGCCCACCGGCCGGTCGCGCTCCCCGGTGGCGCGGCGCGATGGCTGGCCCGCGATATGGAACCAGCGCAGCAGATCCAGCCCGTAGGAGCGGGCGGTCGTCTCCGGCCGACCGGCGGCTTGTCGCGGAAGAACGCAGTGACCGCCTCGACCACCGCCCCGTCGGCGTCGACGAGCTGGTGGCGCTCCCACGGGTCGTCGGTGTCGACCGACTGCCCGTCCAATGGCGCGAACATGGCCGCCACGTCTCTTGCCGACTCCTGCGTGGCCGGACCAGCGACGAAGCGGCCATAGGGCCACTGACCTGCAAGAACTCTGTCAGTAGTGGTGTCCCGGCGGGGTCACGGAGAGCAGGCGCCGCCCCGGCCGATCGCGATCAGGTGGTTGCCGTACCAGGCCAGGGCGGGGGTCTCCAGGGTGCGGTACTCGTCCACCGGGGCCGCTGCCGACCAGGTCGAGCCGTCCGAGGACCGCAGGTGCAGTACGCCCTCGGAGTCGGGGAACAGCATGTACAGCGTCGGCCCCGCGACCGCGAGCCGTACGTTGTTGGAGGCCCGCACATCGTCCATCCTCTTCGCGATCCAGCCCTCGGACGAGCCGTCCTTGGGGCGCGACCGTGTCCACACACTGCCGTGGAGGGAACGGGAGTAGCACGTCAGGTTCCCCTGCCACAGGACGAGTTCGGGGGTGTGGACCAAGAGCTGCGAACCGCCGCCGTCGCTCTGCCATTCGCCCTGGGCGTCGCGCCGATGATGGCCTGTGACCAGACCGACCAGCACCGTCCGTAGCGCCGCGTGCAGAGCGGTGCCGTCCCAGCAGAGCGAGACCCCGCCGCCTCCGCCGCCCACGGGGGCGGGCATCGCCGAAACCGCGCCCCAGGACGTGCCGTTGCCGCTGGTACGGGTGAACCACTCGCCGCCGGGGGCCTCGTAGGCGCAGATCAGCGAGGTGCCCGCGGCGGTCAGCGCGACCGGCTCCACCGCGGCCGGACCGGGGGAGTTCGGCAGGGTCCGCCAGGTGCGGCCCCCGTACTCCGCCCACGTCAACTGCTCGCTGTCATAAGGCCGGAACAGGAGATGGAGCTTCCCGTCACGGACGGCGATCGCGGGCGCGGAGGCGGCGGGGCCGAACGGCAGCCGGACCGGCTCGCTCCAGCGGCGCAGGCGTGGGTCGAAACTCCGCATGGACAGTTCCGCCCGGTGTTCCAGCCGGGTCGCGGTGAATTTCGGCACGGTGTGGGTGCGGGCCGCGAGCCGGTCCGTGACGACGCCCCGGGTCGCGGTCAGGGTCGGGACCTCGACATCCGGCATGGTGACCGTCACCCACACCGAGCGCACCGCCTCCGCTTCTCCGGAACCGGTCGAGGAGGTGCCGTGCAGTTGGAAGAGCGTGTCCTCGGTGATGTTGTGGGCGGTGAAGCCGTCCCGGTCGGTGACGGAGATGTCCGCCTTGCCGTAGCTCAGCCGGAAGGTACCGTTCGCCGCCTGCCAGCTGAGGGTGACACTGCCGCCGTGCTCGACGCGCAGGGGGTCCGCGCGCAGTTCGCCCAGACTGAAGGTGGGTGGGAACTTCGGTACGGGCAGCGTGACGGTCTCCGTGCTCCAGGGGTCCTCGCTGGTGTCGCCGGGGACCCGCCAGCGCACGGTCACGGTCAGCTGGGCGCGTCCCTCGACACGGTTGACGGGGACTTTGGCGATCGACAGCGCGAGACCGTTCGCCTTGTCGATCTCGGCGACGCCGCCGGGCGGGGTGAACGTCACCACCCCCGAGGCGGCGACCGTGGCGCCCCACCCGGCCGGGTTGGTGGAAGCTGTCATCCCGGTGGTCTGGGCGGCCAGCGCGGTCGCGCCGGTGCCGACGGGCACGGAGACGGTGATGCCGCCGCACTTGATCGGGCGGGCGGCGCGGCGGGTGAGGACGAGGGTCAGGTCCGCCAGGCGGTACGCACCGGTGGCCGGGGACACCTGTACCGGGAAGGGCGCTGTGGACAGTGTGTACAGCAGTTCCACGCCGGCTTCCGTCGAAGCGGTGGTCGCTGACGCTGCGCCCGGGTCGGCATCGCCCGGTGTGGCATCAGGTGCCGCGATGTCGGTGGTCATGACGGGTCTCCTCCTCGGCGGGCGCGGCTGCACATACGGATACGGATACGGTTCAGAACAGCCATATCCGGCCCCCGGTCGCCACCAGAGCCGGGTCGTGGGCGTAGATCCGGTCGGAGACCGGCGACGGACCGGTCCATGCCGTGCCGTTGTAACTCATGAGCTGGGCCAGGCCGGAGACATCGCGGTAGACGCAGTACAACCGGCCTTCGTGGGCCGCGAGCGAGGGCGGGCCCGCGGGCGACGGCCCGGACGGCAGTGCCGCGCCCGCCACCCACCGGTCGCCGTCGTGGTGGTTCATTCGATGACTGCCGTTGGAGGGGTACACGCAGACCATCCGGCCGTCGAACGCCGCGAGCGCCGGGGCGCCGGTGGCCGCGGCGCCCGGCATCCGGGCCCCCTCGGACCAAGTGGCCGGTTGGTTGTTGAGATGACGCCGCCTCCAGTGCATCGGTGGCGAATCGGTGCGGTCGGTGACCGCGAGGAACAGTGACGTGGTGTTCAGGTCGGCCAGGGCGGGGCGGAACTGGCTCGTGACACCACCCGGAGCGGGTACGGGACTGTCCCATTGCCCGTCGAACTTGATCCGGCGGGTCATCACCTGTGTGTTGTTCGCGCCGCCGCGATATGCGGTCCAGAGCCGGATCACGGGCACGGGCAGCGGCAGGAGCCACTCCAACATGAGCGCGACAGACGGATCGGCACCCGGGCCGAGGGGTTGCTCGACGCGGGTCCACGCGTAGCCGTCGAACGACGACCACACCAGGTCCGATCCGCCGAGCGGCTGGTGGATCAGCTCTACGTACGGGTGGAGCTCGGACTCCGGGGGCTGTCCCGTGGAGTGCGAGTACAGCGCCGGGGCACCGACCGGCAGCGTGCTCCGGATCCAGTGACTGTCCTGCCATCCGAACGTGGCGGTACGGTGCGCCTCCGGGAGCGTAGGCAGCCGCTGCGGGAAGACGAGCGGAGTGCCGGGAGAAGCCGCCGGGCCGATCTCCCCCACCTGCAAGGTCCCGCGAACGATCACCCGGCCCACCGACTCCACGGGACCGGAGACCTGTACCAGCACGGTGAGCGTGCGCTCCACGCTGCCCGCGCCCTCCTGCGCGACCGCCCGCAGATGGAAGAAGGTCGTCTGCCGCAGGTCAGGGACGGTGACGGAGGACTGCCCGGTCACGGGGTGCGACTCACCGTCGTAGTACAGCGTGAGAGAGGTGGCGGCACTCGCGTCCCAGCGGAGGGTGACCGAGCCGCCCTTGGGAACGCTCTGCGGCTCGGCGACGAACGATCGTAGATGGAATCCGAGCGGGAACTTGCCGACGCCCAGGCCGGCGGTCTGTGACTGCCAGTTGGCCGTGCCCGGCGTACGCCAGGAGGCGCTGATGTCCACCTGGCTGAGTCCGACGCTCTGGTTGACCGGCAGGCCCATCACCTGGAAGGTCACACCGGTGTCGGGCCCGAACTCCGTCTGCGCGGGGGCGCCGGGCCCGGGAGCGAAGGTGAGGGTGCCGGCCGACGCGTTCACCGTTCCCGTCCAGCCCGCCAGGCTGATCCGCCCGGTGACGCCGGTCAGGCTTGAGCACAGGTCGTTCTCGCCGGGACCGACCTTCAGCGTGACGGTGAACGACCGGCATTCGACGGGTGCTTCGGCGGCCAGCGAGGCCACAACGATCAGGTCGCCCTTGGCCGGGGCCCCGCTGGACGGGGAGACCCGAAGTGGATCCGGGTGGACGGCGAGATCGAAGTAGAGCGGATCGGTGTCGGCGGCGGCGGTGGCCCGGCCCGACGGCGGAGCGGTCACATGGCGGACGAGTGACATCAGACCTCCTCGGCGGTGGGCTCCGGCACGGCCGCGCTCTGCGCGATCGGTGCCGCGATCCTGATCCGGTCCAGGGTGTGGCTCTCCAGCCGGTCGGTCCGGAGGGCGCCCGTGACGACCAGGTTGTTCACCTCGAAGTCCGGGTCGGCGACCCCGGCGATCGTCCCCAGCGTCAGTTCGGCGGCCCCGTGGCTGCCGCGCAGATAGAACACGGTGGTACGGCGCATGTCGGGCACGGTGAACTCGCTGCGCCCGGTGACGTCGTACTGCACGTTCTCGTGCAGCAGATGCAGGGTCGCGCCGTTGGAGGCCTGCCAGCGCAGCTCGACGTCCTCACCGTTGTCCACCACGGCCGGCACGGCGAGGAAGTCCTTCAGGTAGAAGCCGGGCGGGAACTTGGCGACTTCGAACATGGTCTTTCCGGTCCCCGATCCGTTGTTCCAGTACGCGGTGACGGTCACTTGTGACGAGCCGACCGCCTTGTTGACGGGGATGCGGTCGAGGGTGACGGTCAGGCTCGTGCCGGGTTCCACCACCTCACCGCCGGAGGACGGCATGAAGGAGAACGTGGACTGCTGGACACCGGTGTAGATCCAGCCGGAGCGGTCGACCGACGGCTCCACTCCGGTGAGCGAGGAGGCGAAGTGGGGGGAGTCGGACCCGGCCAGGACCTTCACGGTGATCTCGCTGAGGGTGATCTTCTCGCCGGCGGTCACCGATCCGACGACGGTGATCTTGGCGTGCTCGGTGTCGCCGGTCCCTGGAGAGACCCGCACCGTCTCCGGAACGGTGTCCAATCGGAAGGCCATGCGGCTCTCGGCGGCGCGTGGCGCGCCCGCCGGGACGTACTCGGTCATGGTGACGCTCCTCGTGACGTAGGGGGGGCGGGGTGGCGGGCGGGGCGACGGGCCTCAGCCCTCGCCGTCGCGGCTCGCTCCCGCCGCGTCGTCCAGCACCATGAATCCGCTGCGGATCCGGGGCCGGACCCCCTGGGGCCATACCGCCGGGTCCGGCGCCGACATGGGCGAGCGGGGCCACGTATCGCCGTCGGGCTCGGCCCACGACCAGGTGCCGGTGGCCGTCGCCGGATGCGGGGCCAGCACGGTGTCCGGGCCTGAGGTGCCCGGCTCGACGGGAGCGAGCAGCGGGCCCGCGCGGAAGGCCACCGCCATGGCCGCGACGGCCTCGTCCGTGAACTCCTGCGGTACGAACACCTCTCCCGTCGGCAGGATCTCCGTCGTCGCGTGCACCGAGGCGCGCGCGTCCAGCAGGAGCGTCACCTGCGTCCGGGGGCCGTCGAACGACAGCTTCAGCCGTTCCGCGGTGTCGATCCACCGCAGGTAGCCGTCCTCGCCGTCCTTGCCGGGGTCGAGGGTGGTCTCGAAGTGGTCGTAGTCGTCCCCGTGCGCGTATCCGACCAGACCGTCGTCCAGTTGGGCGGCCTCGCCCAGCCGCACCCGCCACCGGTAGCTTCCCAGCTTCGGTTCCGGCTGGTCGAAGATGGTCTGCCAGTGCACGTCCCTGCGGGCGGGCCCGCACAGTTCCAGGCCCAGTTCGGCCCGTACGAGGGCCAGCGGGCGGCCGAAAAAGTAGGCGAGCGAGGCGTCGTCCGGGCCGTCCGGGTCGATTCCGGCGAGCGAGGCGTCCAGGTGCCGGCGCAGCGTGTCGAAACCGGTGGGGCCCTGCCGGATCACCCCGGCGAGGAAGCCGTGGGCGTGCGGGGAGAGGTCCGCGAGGCCGGCGAAGTCCGGGACGGGCGAGCCCGGCAGCGGATTCCAGTCGACCACCCGCTGCCCGGTCGCGCCGACGACGACCCGGATGTCACCCAGCGCCGCGCCCTCGGGCCCGTAGCAGGCGATGGACCGGTCGAGCCGGTTGTGGATCAGCCAGGCGCACACCGGGTTGGCTCCGGCGGTGACGTCCACCTCCTGGCCGGTCTTGCCGTCCACGAAGTGGAAGGCGAGCCGCCCGGGCTGGAGCAGCCGGGGGCCCAACTGCGCGTAACGGTCCTGCTCGATCTCGCCGACTTCCTCGTCGGGCTCGAAGGTCTCGGGCTTGGCGAAGTCGAAGTGGAGCGGGTTGTCGATGAGGTTGACGGCCCGGCCGAACCGGTCGACGACGGCGAGCCGGGTGAACTCCAGCTGCCCGGAGCGCAGTTCCTGGAAGTCGGTGGCCTCCCACTCGCCGTCCTCCCAGTCCTCCTCGGGGAAGTTGCCCGGCCGGGGCTTGCCCTGGTCGCCGTCGGCGATCAGGTCGCCGAGCGTCCCGTCGGGCCGTAGCCCCGAGCCGATGATCCGCTGGCTGATCTGCGCGGAGAGCCCGTCGAGGCGCTGCGAAAGCTCGTCGGTCTCACGGAGCCGGGAGCGCAGGGAGCGGATCATGTCCTGATCGAGGTCCGTGCGGCCGTTGGCGTACGCGGCGAGGCGGCCCTCCGACTGGTGCCCGCTGGTGGGGGTGAGGATCTGCCGGCCGGAGGCGGGGATGCGGTGGGTGACGTTTCCGCTGCCCGTCCAGCGGTAGCGGGTGCCGTCGAAGCGCCAGTTCTCGGTGCCGTCCGGCTCCTGGAAGGGGATGGCCACGTAGTCGGCCTTCCAGGCCAGGTACAGCGGCTGCCAGGGCTGGACCCATGCCGCCGTTCCGTATTCGGGCAGCGCGCCCTCGGCCAGTTCCAGGTCCAGGCCCTGGGCGCGGGCCCGGTCCAGGATGAAGAACTCCGCCAGCAGCCGGGGGACGAGGGTGGGCAGTCCGGCCGTGTTGACCTGGGCGACGTCCGCGGCCACCGTCAGTTCGGTGACCGGGCCGACCGCCGTGACCAGGCGTTCCTCGGTGCGGCAGGGCAGGAGCGAGTCCCGGTCCAGGGGCGCGTGGAGCTTGGCACCGCGCAGCAGGACGACCGGGTCGCTGGACTCCTCGTACGGGGCGAGCGGGACGCGCTGGAGGACGCGGGCCGCGCGCATGCCGTGGTCGGCGGCGTGCCGCAGCGCCTGGGCGTGGAGTTCGTCCTGGTCCATCGACCAGGGCAGCTCGGTGCGCTTGGCGGTGACCGCGGCGGTCAGGTCGGCGACCTTCCGGGCGGGCGATCCCGCCGTCGCGGGGTTGAGCTTGGCATTGATCTGGTCGGTGAAGAAGGCCGGCTTCTTGTGCAGCCTGCTGAGCGACCAGAGGTGGAAAAGGTACTCCTGGGCGCTCCGTAATGTCCGTTCGAGGGAGTCCAGCTCGCGCTGCGTGGCGTTGAGGTCGGCGAGTACGTTCGCTTCGGCGGTACGCTCGTGGGCCGCCTCGGCGGCGGAGAGCGGGGGCAGGGCGTCCGGGTTCCCGCGGTCCACCACGCGCCAGGCGAAGCCGCCCGGCACCGGGCCGAAGCCGGAGCGGTGCGCGGCCCGCGCCGGGAACAGGTCCCCGTCCGTACGGTCGAGCTGGTCCAGGCAGCCGAGGGCGAACGCCTCGTACAGCCGGGCCTCGTCGGCGTGCAGCGCGCCCGTGCCGCCGTACTGCTCCGCCACCGCGGCGGACGCTTCGGCGGTGGAGTTGCCGATGCCGACGGCCACCTCGCCGGGGTGCGGGTTGGTCCGGGCCGGGACGGGCCCGCCGGGCTTCCAGTCGACTCCGAGCACGCTGCCCGCGTACAGCGAGCGTCCGGGGGCGCCGTAGCCGGGCGGCAGGATCCACTCCAGCTCGGCCATGAGGTCGCGGAACTCGCCCTCGCCGCGCAGGGGGTCGCTGTCCTCCTGCGCGTACCAGCCGATCACCCGGTAGCTGACCCGGGCGTCGGCGGTCACGTCCTCCAGCGTGTCGTGGAGGGAGAAGACGTTGGTGTTGTACGGCTGGTAGACGGAGAAGGTCAGCAGGCCGGGGCCGAGCGCGGTGAGGAAGGGCTCGCGGCGGTCCGACGGCTCCTGCCAGGGCGAGGCGGCGGTGAGCTCGTGCTTGCGGCCGATCTTGGTGGGGGTGGCTGGGGTGGCGTGCGGGTCAAGGTAGGAGACGGTACCCGTCTCGCCGCCGAGGTGGTCGCTCTCGACCAGCCAGCTGCGGATGCCGCCGTCCCAGCGGCGGGTCACCAGCCAGCGGTTGGGGACGAGCGGGAAGTCACCGATGCCGTCCTCGGTCTCCCGGCCGTGGGCCAGGCCGGACGGCAGCTGCCACATCACGTACGCGCCGAGCCGCTCCGGCTTGTCCCGCCAGGGCTCCAGGCCGTCGAACGCGGACGGCTCCGGCGCGTCGTTGCGCGAGGCGAAGGTGAGGAAGCTGGACTGCCAGCGGTGCATCACATAGGAGTCGTCGGTGTCGCGCACCTGAGGGTTCACCGCGAACGCGGCGACCTCGACGGGCACCACCAGTGTGTCGTTCAGCGCCATGGCTTACAGCGTCCCTTCGGCGGGCTCGGACGACAGGTTCGGGTTCAGGGTGAACTCCTGCAGCAGTGGGGCCTTCACGACCTGGAGCGCGAACTGCGCGGAGGAGAGTTCACGCGCGGACAGGGCAGTGGCCAGCGCCGGTGCGAGCCGGTGCTCGATGTCGAGGACGTCGTGTCCGCCGGGCCGCATGAACGGCCTGTAACCGCTGCCGTCGGCGGGGAAGTCGCCGAGCGCCTGTCCCACCGGGGCGACGATGGAGCGCAGCTCCGTGGTGTGGTTGAAGCTGAGCCCGAAGTGCAGGCCCTGCGCGGGCTCGGCGAGTGAGAAACGGTCGATCACCCGGGGGTACAGCAGCATCCGCAGGTCGTCGCCGAGGTTCCGCTGCCGGACGGGCGCGATCTCGCGGTCCTCGCCGAACGCGGTGAGGACGGCCTCGGGCCAGTTGACCAGCAGCTCGGAGCGGATCAGCACCCCGCAGACGGGCTGCGCAGCGCCCCGCAGCTCCCGTGCCAGGTCGTTGAGGTCGGCGTCCAGCGCGTGTCCCTCCCCGACGCTCAACGCCCCGTCGACGGCCGCCTGGATCCAGCCGGGGTCGACGTGGAAGAACCGCACCGACTCCCGCGGCAGCTGCCGCTCGTCCGGTACGAGATATCCGAACGGCACCATCTCCAGCCGGGCCAGCCGGTTCAGCCACGCCTGGACCGGCGTCAGCTCGGCGCGGACGGCCGACGCCAGCACCGACCGGGTCGAGGCGTCGGCGACGGCGGTGCGCAGCCGGTCGACGCTCATCGGGGCGACGGTCGCGGCTCGGGCCGCGGGCCGCCTGCCCCCGGCCTTCACCTCGGCGCCCGGCCGGGCGAGTGCGGAGATCAGCGGGCCGTCGTCGCCCAGCAGCCGGTCGAAGGAACGCCGTACGACGCGGGTGTCGATCCCGGCGGCGGCGCCCCGTTCACCGAGCGCGGCCAGTTCCGGGAAGGCCAGCAGCCTGCGGGCCGCCCGCCGCGCCGCCTTGCGGTACGCCACGAGCGCGCTGCGGAACTCGGCGTCGGCCAGGGCCAGCCCGCGCCCCAGGCTGAAGGCGACCGCGTACCCGGTGTCGTACGCGCCCAGCTCCTCCATGTACACCAGGCCCTCGCCCGCCGACTCCAGGCGGACGCCCGTGCCCTGCGGCAGCCGATGGGCGGGGGCGGCCGTCAGCGGGCCCCGGTAGAACCCGACGGTCAGCTCCCCGGACTCCAGGCCCTGCGGCAGTACGGTGCCACCCTGGCGCAGCAGGTCCAGCGCGAGCGGCACCTCGGAGGTCGTCGGCAGCCCGGGGTGACGGAGCAGCGGGTCCGGATCGGCGGCCAGTTGCCGGGCGTACTCGCCGAAGTCCGGCTTCCCGTCGTCGATCGAGGTGAACGCCCACGAGTGCAGCGACACCAGCCGCAGCCCTTCGTCGGGCGGCGTGGTCCTGCCGTCGAGATAGTCCTCGAAGCCGTCGAGGGAGACGAGGTGGGCGACGTGCAGGCCGCTCGTGTCCGGGAACCGGCCGGACACCACCACGGCCTTGATGTCGTTCTCGTCCGGCGGCGGGTCCTCACCGACCCGGCGGGTGGCGTCCGGCGGGCCGCCCTCGCGGATGTGCGCGAGCATGCCCAGTTCGTACGTGGTGGGACACACCGCCGTGAACAGCGGGCCTGGCACCAGGACGGTGGTGACGGTGAGCTCCCGCTCGTCGTCGTACAACGGTGGGTCTAGGGTCGGCGGGCGGCCGGGGCGTACCTGTCCGGCGGCGAGCTGGGCGGCCGTCGAGACCTTCACCTGGCCCACGGCCTCCAGGTCCTCCGGGAGCTCGCCCGCCCGGAAGACCAGCAGCGCCAGCCAGGGGGCGCCGGCCTTGGCGCCGCGCAGCAGATGCATCCAGGGAAAGCCGGGCCGGGTGAGGGTGATGTGCGGGAGCAGCGTGCCGTACTCGCCCTCCGCGCCGGGCGGCGGATAGCAGGCGGTGACGTCCTCCGGCAGCAACTGGAAGCGCGGCTGGCGCACCGCGAAGACCTGCTCCAGGTCCGGCAGCAGGTCGGCGCCGACCTTGTCGGAGCCGCTGACGGTGTGGTCGACGGTGACGGTGTGCCGTCCGGAGTACAGCGGAGGGAGCCGGTGGTCGAAGAACCGGGTGCGGTGTCCGGGGCCTGCCATCAGTTGTCTCCCTCGGGGGTGCTCGGGGCGCTCGCGGTACGCGTGGCACCTGCGGGCACCAGCAGAGGTTCGGCGGTGAAGTAGCCGGTCACGCCTCGGGCGTAGCCGGGGAGGTCGGACTTGGCGACCTCGGTGTCCAGGCCGAGCGAGCCCATCAGCGTGTGCAGCTTGGTGCGGGCGGTGCGCGACGCGGCGGTGTCGATGCCGCCCGCGATCCGCCCGATGACTCCGCCGGGCCGGGTCGGGGCCGGCACCAGCGGCACGTCCGTGGCCTTGAGCGGCAGTTTGCCCTGCGGGTGGATGGGGTCGAACTTGAAGGTGTCCTCGCCGATGTAACCGGTCGAGGTGCCGTAGTCGGGGTCGGGCGACGTGAGGGTGACCCCCGTCAAGTGCTGCCGCTGCCCTCCGCCGTGTTCGGGGTCGCCCGTGTCGTCCCACAGCTGCGGCGGCAGCGCGGTGTACTGCCCGGTCGCCTTCCACCGCGCCAGGTCGACCGGTTGCCCTTCGAGAACCACCTTGATCCGCTGGCGGGTGCTGAGCCCGGTCACCGCCATCGGGTGGACGCCGAACGCCGCCCCTCCGATGACCTTGTCGGATCCAGTGGTGGCGAGTTCGATCCGGCTCAGCGGCACCTGCGTATCGGTGCCGAAGGTGAACCCGGAGGCCTTGACCAGCCAGTCGCCGTGGTGCGGATCGGCCGGGGTGCCCTCGGTGATCAGCCCGTCACCGGGCCGCAGCCGCGCCCGGGCGCCCGCTTCGGGCAGCATCGCGCGGGTGCCGGGCCAGTCCAGGGTCTTGTCCATGCTGCGCCGGGAGGCACCGAAGTCGATGCCGAAGGAGACGAACCACACCTTCACCCGGGCATGGCCGCCGGTCGGCGGTCCCCAGACGCTCAGCGATACGCCGACCTCGATGCGCACCGTGATCCGTACGAAGAGCACCTTGACCGAGCCCTCGACACCGATCGACAGCGACAGGCCCACGTCGAAGTAGAAGGGCTTCCATTCGATGAGCGCGTCGACCGTAGCGGTACACCAGGCCTTGATGATCCCCGACTTGTAGCGCACGTCGAGGCCGCCGCCCGCCATCGCGGCGCGCGGGGTGAGCGCGAAGTAGGCGTTGCCGGAGACGGTGACCTTGCCACCGAGCGACCAGTCGAAGCCGACCCTGGGCAGCCTCGGATAGTGCGCGGGGGTGTGGTAGTTCTCGTGGTAGCCGCCCACGCTGAAGACGAAGTCCCCGGAGTCGGGGTGGTCTCCGTACCAGATCTTCAGACCGATGCCGCCGCGCAGCTTGCAGTTCTCGTCCAGGACGAACGAGCTGGGGTTGAGGGAGGTGCCGACCGTCAGCTCGCCGGAGTTCGGCTTGACCACCAGCTGGAGCCCGAGGTCGATCCGGGCGATCTTCTTGCCACTGCCCTTGGGGAACGACGTCCCGGCCGTGCCCAGCAGCCCGATGGTGAGGTCCGCCCCGGTCTGGAGCACCGCCATCGCGGAGCCGTCGATCAGCTCGCCGATGGTGAAGGCGAGGCCGCCCGCCACCCACACCTCGCCCTGCCGGGGAGTGATCCACGGGGTGGCGGTGCCGGTCAGGGTGTTGAGGATCTGTACGGGGTTGGTGTCGTCCCCGCCGATCGACGAGGGGTCCTTGAGCGCCTTGAGGAACGGGAAGGTGGTCAGATCCCCGAGCCCCGGTGTGCGCAGGTGGCTGTTCCAGCCGAAACCGGCCGCGACGCCGGTGAGCCGGAACGCCGGTATGCCGATTCCCGGTTCGGCGCCGAGCGAGGCGAAAGCGAAGAAGGAGGCCTGGGTGCCGGTCTCCCGGGGGAAGACCACGGCCCCGGTGCCCATGCCGTACAGGCCGCGCTTCCCTGTCGTGCCGCCCCCGAAGGAGAAGAGCAGCAGGCCGCCCACCACGGCCCGGTACGGGGCCTGGGCGGGCTGCACCTGCAACGCGCCCTTCACCGTCAACGGGGACTTGTCGTAGACGATCTCGATGCCGTGCTCGCCGTCGATCGGCCCGTTCGGAATGAACGACACGCCTGGACCGCCGGACGTAGGCGGGTTGAGCACCACGAAGCCGTCCGCGGTGGGCACGGCCCGGGTACGCCGGGACAGCCCCGGATAGGCGTGCCGCGCGTACGGGACGCCGGCGGCAGTCGTCTTCGGGCGGCCCAGCCCGTCCGTGGCGCCGGAGCCGTCGGGGACCACGGTGCGGGGCGTGCTGACCGGCACCACCGTCCCGTCCGGCAGGGCGAGCCACACCCCGGCGGGCAGCGCGGCCGCCACCGGCACGCCCAGGCCGCTGACCTGGTGTGCGGTCAGGTCGGTCCGGGTGGCCAGGACATGACCGCCCGGGGCGGGCACCACCAGCACCTGCGCGCCGTCCCGGTCCAGGATGCCGCCGTCCCCGGCGAGACCGTCCAGCGCCAGAGTGAATCCGCCGGCGTCACCGCGGAACGCCATCCCCGTCACCGGCGGCACGGGCAGCGCGGGCAGCTCGTACCCGTACAGCCGGGCGATCTCGCTTACGGGTACCCCCGCCCCGGGGAGTGTGATGGCGAGGGCGATCCCGGAGACCTCTCCGTCAGCTCCGTCAGCGGACTCGAACTCCGCGCGCACGTCGGCTGGTTCGGAGCCGATGGCGGTGGTGATCGGGGCCCGCCCCCGGACTCGGAGTCCTGCCGCGTTTGCGTCGTCGCGTGTCAGGCGGAGTGTGCCGCCCGGGAACAGGGGGACAGCGCCATCGGCGGGCCCCAGATCGCGCAGCGGGAGGACGCATGGTTCAGCGAGCTCGCCTTCCAGCGCCTTGCGCAAGTCACTTTCGTGCATGGTGGCGAATCTCCTCGTACGTGGCCGACAGCCCGTTGACGGATTCCCTCGACGGCAGGCACGTGCCAGTGACAACCGCCTGGCGTGAGCTTAGGGTCGCGCCCCGCAGAGAAATAGGCCGCGAATCGGACGGGCGGTTACACAAGGTGGCCGGATTGCTACTTTCCGCTTCGGCGTCCCGCATGGTCGCTACAAGGACGGCTACTGGTGACGGCCGGAGGCGAGCATCGAGCCCAGGTGCGCGCGGAGCATGTCATGGATGATGCGCGCGACCCGGTGAACGCGGTCTGGTGTCGCGCCCGGCACCAGTCGGCGTCCGTGGACAGCGCGGCGCGGGAGTCACCCCGTGCGGAGCGTCGGCCAGGCAGAGGTGCCGCACAACCGGGTGGCCGCTGCGGGGTGTTCCACGATGAGTGCCCCGGGCATGAGCTGGGGTTCGCCTGTTCAACAGGGATGCGATCCCTGAGTCCCGCTGTCATGTCGCACGATCAGCCCGGGATGGCAGCGCAGGACGGTGGAGAGTGTGAATCCGGCTGGTCGTGATCTCGGGCAGCCTCGGCCGCCCCGTGCCGGGTTCGATAGCCCGACAGAACAGCCCTAAGGGCGGTCGGGGGCGGCGAAGGTGGTAAATCAGCGTCGCTTTTCCGCACGCAGCGCCCATAACGCACACCACTCGCTTCGTAGAATCAGCCCCGCGAGGCTCTGACCTGCGAGTTCCTTCTACCTGTTTTGGATAGACCTGTTTCTTGTGACGCACCACGTGGAGCGCTTCGCGATCCCTGAACTCATCGCGAAGGCGTAACGCTCGAACGACGATCGTTCTGATGTGGCGCCAGGTGGAAGGTCGTGCAGGTCGTGCAGGTCGTGCAGGTCGTGCAGGCCGCGCTGGGTGCTGGGGTGGTTTCCGAGGTCTGGCATTGCCAAGACTTGAAGAAAATCGGTCCGTTCCGCCGTTGCTGATTGTGGCGGCGAGCGCGCTGCCGGGTGTGGCATCGCGGCCGGCGGCCGGGCGGAGTGGGCGCTCAGTAGGTGGTCCGTAGGGGCTCAAGCCGCGCATGAACGGCTTGAGGTCCTCAGCCCGAGGCTCGGGGATTTCCGGCGTCAAGGCCCGGGAATGGCCCGGATCTTGGTGACCGTTGCTCGTCGGCGGCTCGCTGGCGGGACGGCGCCGGGCAGGTCCGGTGCCCGCCCTCGCGTGCGGTCTGCGGGGTGGCAGCGAATCCCAGTGGAAGGTCGCCTCGGTGGGCGGCGGTCGCTACCGGATCACCAGCTCCTACGGGTTGGAACTCACCGAGAACGGCGCCTACATGGCCGAACTCCAGCCGTGGAGCAACTCCTCCAGGCAGAAGTGGGAGCTCGTCGGAGTCGGCAACGGCAAGTACCGGATCCAGATCTCCGACGACGACTGCCTCACCCATGACTCCGACCACAAGCAGCTCGGGGTGTGGAGCCGTGAGGGCGGTTGGAAGCAGGAGTGGTCTTTCCGGCTCCTCTGATCTTCCGGCTGTGCCGTATGAGCGCAGGGCCTCCCGGTAGCTCGGGGATGCGAATCCGACCGAGCAATACCAGGAGCCAGGAGGCCCTGTTGTCACATGTGCACGCGGTTACGCCGGTACCCGTCGGGCATGGCAGACGCGGAATGGGCGGCGCGGCCCTCGCTGCCCACGCCGCCCTGGCGGGAGGGCCAACACAGGGTAGGTGGACCGCTGTTCAGGACCGGATCGGCTCTTCGGCGGGAGTCTCGGCAGCTGTGGGTTCGGGCTCGGCAGGCCGGGCTCGCCGACGCCACGGGCGGGTGAGTCGAGGGTCGTGCCCGTAGGGGGCGAGGAGCAGCAGCAGTCCGGCCCACATGGCGAAGGCGAAGCTCCACAGGCCCATGACGATCGCGATTCCGAGGTGGAAGAGCACGCCGGCGGGCAGGAGCACCCACCGCACCCGCTGAGGCATGAGCAGCGCGGCGGCGAGAGTGATCTCCAGTACGAGCGGGCTCCACGTCAGCACGGCGACGCCCAACGGGTTGTCCACCACCAGGTCGAGGGCGGGTCGGAGCCAATCGGGTGCGCCGAAGGCGTAGTTGTTGATCCAGTAGTACAGGGCACTGCCATCGGCCCATTCCGCGTGGGGGAGTTTGGCCACACAGGACTGGAAGTAGATGACGGACATCTGGATCCGGGTCAGAGTGATCGCGCTGACGCCGAGCAGGGCCAGAGTGCCGCCCCTTGGGGTCTCGGACGGCTGGGGCTGCCAGTGCCAGCGACGGGGGTCGCCGACGGCGACGAGGACGAGGAGCAGCGTGAGGATCCAGGTGACCTGGTCTCCGCCGTCCGGGATGGAGATACCGGTGAACACGCTGAAGGCGACGTAGGCGTGCGGGATGGCAGTGAATCTGGGGCGCCAGCCGCTGGCCGCGACGACCAGGACGGCGCAGCACATCCAGCGCACGGCTTCGAAGTGAGCGGGGGACACCGTGCAGAAGGCCCCGGCCGCCGTGACGCCCCGGCACAGCGGGTACTGGCCGACGGTGGCGACTTCCCGGAAGAGCGTCGCACTGTCGCTGAAGGCAAGGGTGCCCAGGGTGCCGAGGGCGAGGAGCGTGCGGGCCAGGCCGTAGCCGGCAGCCCACGGCAGGGCGATGGTGCGGTGCCGCATCAGCACGTCACCTCCAACACCATGACGCGTTCAGTGGAGTGGGACTCAGGCACGAGGTCGCGCCAGGCGTAGGGCGTGGGGCGCGCCTGCACGAGTCCGACCGTTCCGCACAGGGTGGGCTCCGGGGAGCCGTTCTCCAGCCGGCGAGTCGGGGCTTCCGCGTTCGCCAGGCAGGTCTGGCTGTCGTCGGTGCAGTCCCGCCAGTCGCCCTTCTGGGCAGCTGCGAGAAGCAGGGAGATCTCCACGCCCTGTGCACGCGATGCGCGGTCGAGTCCGAAGGAATTGTGCGGTGACGCGTGAGGGGTCAGGGAAAGTGCGCGCCAGCCGTCGGAGGTCTTCCCGTACGGCACGACCTCGGGGTCGCGTGGGGACTTCGTGAAGAAGGCCCATCCCTGTGGTGCGATATTGGCGACTGTGTATTTCACATCATTTTGCGCAGGCAAAGTAAGAACGTTCTTCGGGACTTGTTCCTGCACTACATAGAGGGCGACAATCGCCCAGGCGGCGCACACGAGCACGACCGATCTCATGGGCACGGATACGGCGCCTGTTCCGCTGCGTATGAAGGCGGCGCAGGCCGTTCGGATTCTACTGTTCATGTGGTGAAGGATTTTCTGCCGCTGGGACGGGGGCGCAGCACCGGGGGCGGAGAGTCTGCAGCCTCTCCGCCCCCGTATCGCTTACGCGACCTTGAGGGCCTTCGTCACCTGTGCGACCGACTCGTCCTTCGACAGCGGGGTGCCGTCACCGGTGGTGGGCTGCGGGCTCCAGAACCAGTTCTTGCCCTTGACGAAGTTGGCTCCCACGGCGACGGTCACCGTCACCACGGCGCCGGCCGCCGTCACGACGGCCGCGATGTGGATGACCGCGGCGGCAACCGCGACAGTGACGCCGCAGAGCTGGCCGTTCTCGGCGGGCGTGGCCTTGTCGTCCTACTGCGCCACGGACATGAGCATGCTCTGGGCGTCCGTGACGGCCTTCTCGACCTTGCGGGGGTTCCCGCTGCGGGTCTGGGTGCTGAAGTCCGCGAAGAAGCCCGGCGAGTGCTTGTTGATCAGGTCGATCACGACGTTCGAGGCCCGCACCTCCTCGAGGTCGTCGTTGTCGACGTGCTGGCGCGCCTCCGCGAACAGGTCGAGCTTCGACAGGTCGGCGCCGACCTGGCCCTGCCCGAAGAACAGGCCGCGGAAGACCTTCTCGCCATCAGCCTTCGCCGACACGGACGGACGGGCGGTTGCGGTCACCGCGGACTTCGCGGGCTTCGCGGACTTCGGCCCGGCGTCGACGATTGCCGACGGTGCCGCGGCCACGCAAAGGGCGGTCGCGGTCAGACCGGCCACCATCAAGGTCCCGCGCTGCTTGACGTTCAACTTTCTTCCCCTCGTTTGGATGCAAACAACGGGGGTCGGTCGACATGGTCAGTGTTCGTCCGATCCCCCGATGCGCGAACTTGCCCCAGGGGTATTCGCACAAGGAGTGATCACCTGTCGATCGAATATGACCGCACTCACAGTCGCGTGGGCCGGAATAGAATGTTCCAGTGATCCTCCGGCTATTTTCGGCCAGATTCATTGGAGGAAAGGGTGTTGAGCAGTGCGGCTCCTCGTTCGGCGTCGTCGACACTCACTGCGAATTCCGCGCCTTTGCGGGGGTGGATGACCAGGCATTCGCCCGCACGGAGCATGACGGTCGTGCCCAGCCCGCTGAGGCGGTAGCCCCATCCGCCCACCTGCGCGGCGGTGCGAACCTCCATGCGGGCCGAGTCGATCTCCCCCGCCGACCAGCGTCGTCGCGGCCAGCCGAGCGGCCCGAAGGCCACCTCCAGGCCGGAGTCCGTCACGCGCGCCTGCACGGAGGAGCAGAAAAGTACCAGGACGGAGGCGATCGCGAACGGTGCGATGAGCGTCCACTGAAGGCCGATCAGGCCGCAGGCGGCCGCCAGTACGCCGGCTGCGGCCACCAGGCCCGTGAGGGCGGCGGTCAGGTGGAGCCAGGGGTTGGCGGTGCGGGAGAGCCAGACGAAACGTTCCCCCGCGGGGATCTCCATCACGAGGCCAGCCGCGACCGGACTCTCCGGAGCGCTGTGCACCCCGCGCCGCCCAGCCAGCCATCCGAGCAGACCCGCGGCCACCGCGGCCACGGCTGTGATCGTGACCCCGGCGCCCACCGACCCGGCGTCCCGCCAGTCGGCCCGGTCCAGATTGGCGCGAACGATCGAAGCCTGTACGCCGGCCAGGAACACTCCGCCCGACAGCAGCACGGCGTCTACCCAAGCCCGCGCGGGCGCTCCGCCACGTCGGCCCGCGAAGAGGAGGGGGGTCACCAAGGCCGCCCACAACAGCGCGGGAAACAGAGCCGCCGCCCATAGGGGCATCGAGCCGTCGGGGGATGATGAACTACCCCAGTGGGTGGCGAGGCGCTCCGGCAGCCGACTGCTCGCGGCGGGCGGGAGTACGGCCAGCGCGGCAAGCACGCCCACCACCCAGATCGCGGCGCCCCACCGGGCGCCATTCCTCCGCTTCGCGTTCGTACGGACGGTCACGACAGCCCCCTGATCAGGTCAATGAGATCGCTCCTGCTGTACCCCAGACCTGCCGCGTCGGCCACCAGCAGGCGGGCCCTGACGAGCAGTTCCGCGCGCTGGTCCGCGCCCTTGGCGACAGTGACCCCGCGACCGCGCCGGAACTCCAGCACTCCTTCGTCCCGCAGGGCGCGCAAGCCCCGCAGGACCGTGTTGGCGTTCACGCCCAGCACCTGGGAGAGATCGCGGGCCGACGGGAGCCGGTCACCCGGCGCGCACTCACCCTCGGCGATGGCGCGCCGGATCGCCCCAGCGACCTGCTCGTGGAGCGGGCGGCTGTCCGTGGTGTCCAGTCTCAGCAGCATGATGCTAATGACAGTAGCACTATTACTGTCATCGGTCATGGTTCGGTGGATCAAGGGGAATCGGCGTGCACCTCTCAACTGCCACCCAGGGGCCCGGACTTCCGGTTCGGCTGTCGGAGCGCCAAGTAGTACCGACTGCTCAAGGTGATCCTGGAGACGGCGGCCGACGACGTGCTGATTCGGCGGAACCCTGCCGGATCGGCGGGCAACGAGGTTGCCCCGGAACGCGAGGTCGCCCCGGCCGGCGCAGGTGGATGCGTCGGCCGAGGCGATCGGGACCCGGTGGCGGTCGGTGTGCGCGGAGACCTGGGAAGCCCGGCCGTATTGCACCGGGGCGCCGCCGAAGCCCGGCAGCGCGATGCGGAACTTCGGGTCGTCATGGCCTGGCAGGCTCCCGGCGGAGAACTGGGGGGCTGGCTCGCTTCCGAGAAGGGCGCGCTGCGCGGCGCCTCCGGTCTCTTCGCGCGCAATGACATCGGTCTGGGTGATCAGTTCCGGCCGATCGGCTCCCAGTCGAAGCTCAACGGGCTGGAGGGGGGGCACGTGCTGACGTACTACGAGCTCATGACCACGGATCTGGGCCACTTGCCCACTGCCGCGGGCAAGTGGAATTCCTTGGCCGCCGAGTGAAGAAGGCTGAAAGCCGCGCCGCTACGGTGACAGTGTCCAGAAGATCACCATGGGTCAGAGCTGGACCGGTATCGGCGTCGGTGTGGCCCACGCGAGCTTCGCGGCCACCCGTTACGAGTACTCCGCCGCCCAGATCCAGGCCAAGGCCGTCGCATATCTGCTGCGCGATGCCCACGGTCAGCCCTGCTGGCCGGTTGCCAGCCCTCACGCTGGCCGCCCGGGGGCGCTCCCTCGGCAGCGACGACCAGCGTGTGCTCGGCGCGTGCGCCGCGCAGTTGGGCATGGCGTACTCCCACGGCCGGCTCGCCGCCCACGACGCCGAAACGGGCCTTCGCGCCGCGGCCGAGCACGCGGGATCTCGTGGAGATCACCGACTCCGCCCTGTCGAAACAGGTCACGCGCCTGGAGGAAGCGGGCTGGGTGACGGTCGAGAAGGGGCAGGTCGGGCGCAGGCCCCGGACCTGGCTGTGTCTGGCCGAGGAGGGACTAGTCACCTACCGGCGCCACCTCGCCGCCCTCACGGCCATCGCGGGCCCGCTGTCCTGACAGCGGGCCGAGGTCACTGCAAGCTGGAGACCTTGAAGACCGTACGGGCGGTCTCGCCGTCGATCCGCTGGGCCAGCTCGCGCAGCGCGGTCGCGCCCGATAGCAGGGTGCCGCGCCGCATCGACGTGCGGGTGTCCGAGTCCAGACGCCTCCACATCGCGGGGCTGCGGACCAGGACGGTCGGGTCGATCTCGACCCGGCTGCCGTCCGTGTCCCGCAGGACCAGACGCTGGGCCACCCCGTCGGACCACTGGACCGAGACGAGGGAGTCGGTACGGACGCTGTTCCGCACCAGCAGCCCGCGGGCCATCAGCAGACCGGGCCGCGCGCAGACCCGTAGAGGCCACAGGATGACGAAGACAAGCGCGGCCAGGCCGGCCCACAGGGCCCCATGGGTGACATCGAGCCGACCGACACTCGCGTCCAGGACGAACAGCGCCGCGAACAGCAGCGCAGCGATGCCGATCGCGGAACGCCGCTCACCGGGCCAGTGGATGTCGTCCGGAGAGGGTTCCGAGGGCTCCGCGTGTGTGGCGCGCGAGCCGGTCGGCTGAGTGATACGTCGTCCCATGGGGCAGACGCTAGGGCAGGTACAGGCCTTGGCGTCGAACCCTGACGCACCGCTGATGCGCCGGCTACGACATCTTGACGAGCGGGAAGACCTATTCGGCCGGGCGGGGGCGACGGCCCGCTGGGTGCGGTTGGACGCCTGCCATCAGGGAGTCGAGACCGCGGCGTGTGGTCACCAGTATGACGCGATCGTCGTGACGCAGGACCCGTCCGTGGGGTGGGCGCCAGTCGAAGGCGGCCCGGTCCGCGCGGAATCCGCCGATAGTGTCCGTGGAGGACGCCGTATGCCGGCTGGTGGTGGGGCCGACGGCAAGCACGCGCCACTCGTGCTCCTTGAAGGCCTCGTGTAACGAGTGCCCTTCCAGCTCCGGGTGGTCGGCGACGTCCACGACGGTGAAGAGCAGGGATGGACGAGCGGCGACTTGCTGGTGCTGATGCGGGCGAGGTCCAGTACTCCCGGGGCGGCGGCGGCGTCCTCAAGTAGCAGGTGCACACCGAGCTCGCGCGCCAGGGCCACCCCCCCCGGGCCTGCGGATCACGCTCGATGACCACGACCTTGTGGTCGGTGGTGCACAGGTGGGCCAGGACGCGCGTGCCGATCTTGCCGAGGCCGACCAGGACGATGTGGTCGCGCGTGCCCGCATCCGGTACGTGGTTGGCCGACGCGGTGCGGAAGGCCGGGGTGGAGTTCCTGGCGGCAGCCACGACGAGCGAAGGACGGCCAGGCCGATGGAACCCGCGATGAGCTGGAGGGCCTGGCGGGCCGTGGACTCCTCGGTGGCCGGGTCGCCCATGGTGAAGATGTCCAGCAGCGGCAGGTACACCGACTTCCACAGCGGCCCGTCCTCCACGACGGCCGTTGCCGTGGCCAGGAGCACCACGGCCGCGCCGAGGACGCCGAAGACGGCCGTCACTTCGCGGGAGACGAAGATCTTCCGGGGCAGGTGGCCGAGCCGGTCGCGCAACCGGCTCCCGTACGCCCGTCGTCGGGAAGGGGACTCCGGCGCCCGGTGGTGGGTCACCTCTTCGAGCATGAGCCGGCCGTGCGTGAATTGCCGGTGGTACGCGGTCGCGGTGTCGGGCAGCAGTTGGGTGCCGTTGGCGCCGGTGGTTTCCGCGCTGTCCTCGCCCAGCGGATCGTCCATGTGCGTACCGGAGAGGACGGCGAGCGTGGCCAGGTCCGTCGCGTGGGGTGGCGTTCCGGCGAGGCGTACGACACCGCGGAACACCTTGCCCTCGACCTGGAGCGTGTGCCCGCGGCCGACCGCGGCGGCGGCGACCAGTTCGGGACGGCGGTGTCGGCGTCGGAGAGGATCGTTGTGGACGCGTCGATGGCCGCGTCGACGAGGAGCAGCCGTCTGGGGAGTGGCAGCCGGCCATCGACTGGATGAAGAGGAACTCGCTCCCTGTCGGCGCGCTGGCTGAGGCTGACGTGTTGCGTCGCGGTGTGGACGCGATGGCCCGAAAATTGGACGGCAAGGCCGCCGTGGCCTCGACCACGCGGCGCAAGCGGGCAGCGGTCAGCGAGGTGCTGGGGACCGCAGTTGAGAGGGGCTACTTCGCCAATTCCCGCTTGCCGGGGTCAGATGGTCCCCTCCGCCGGTCAGTGAGGAAGTCGACCCGGCATCGGTCCCGAATCCCAACCAGGTGGCCCAGCTACTCGCGGCGGTGGCCGCAGGCCGAGGGAGAGGGCCCCACCTCGAAGCCTTCTTCGGCTGCATGTACTACGCGGCGATGCGGCCTGCCGAGGCCATCCACCTTCAGCGGTCCCAGTGTCATCTCCCCAAGAGGGGATGGGGGATGCTCAACCTGACGGGTGGAGTCGTGGCGTCGGGCAAGGCTTGGACTGACAGCGGGGAAGTGTACGAGATCCACTCGCTGAAACGTCGCGCTGTCTCCGCGACGCGTCTTGTCCCCATTCCTCCGACGTTCGTGCGGATGCTCCGCGGGCACATCGACCGGTTCGGAGCGGCTCCGGACGGTCGGCTGTTTCGCAACGCGGCGGGCAACTACCTGGATGCTGCCGCTTATGGCATGCCGTGGAAGCGGGCGCGTGAATACGTCCCGACCCCGAACGGACTCTCCACGCGCCTTGCGAAGCGGCCGTATGACCTCAGGCTTGCCGGGATCTCGTTCTGGATCCACTCTGGCGTGGACCCGGCTGAGTGCGCGCGGCGTGCTGGGCAGAGCATCGAGGTTCTCTTCCGTCACTACGCAAAGTTCCTCGGCGGCGTCCAGGAGCACTCCGACCGGCTCATCGACGAGTCCATGAAGGAGTGGGCCAATCGTGCCAGCGAGGCTCCCGAAGAGGGTTGATCGCCGGATTCTGGTCCGTGACTGGTCCGTGACTGGTCCGGAACTGCTGGTCAGGGGTGGGATACCAGTGGGATGAACTGGGATAGGGCTCGCAATCCGGGCTGTGTCGCGATGGAGTGGCGCGGAAGGCGCCTGCCTGGGAAAACCCCAGGTCAGGCGCCTTTTTTCGGGCCTCTAGAAGAAGCCGAGCTTCTTCGGGGAGTACGACACGAGGATGTTCTTCGTCTGCTGGTAGTGGTCGAGCATCATCTTGTGGGTCTCGCGGCCCACGCCGGACTGTTTGTAGCCGCCGAAGGCCGCGTGCGCCGGGTATGCGTGGTAGGAGTTCTGCCAGACCCGGCCCGCCTGGATAGCGCGGCCCGCGCGGTAGGCGGTGTTGACGTCGCGCGTCCACACCCCGGCCCCCAGGCCGTACGGCGTGTCGTTGGCGATCCGGATCGCGTCCTCGAAGTCCTGGAACGAGGTCACGGACACCACCGGGCCGAAGATCTCCTCCTGGAACACCCGCATCCGGTTGTTCCCTTCCAGGATCGTCGGCTGCACGTAGTACCCGCCCGCCAACTCACCGCCCGGTACAAGGCGTTCACCACCCGCGAGGATCTTTGCGCCCTCCTGCCGGCCGATCTCCAGGTACGACAGGACCTTCTTGAGCTGCTCCTCCGAGGCCTGGGCGCCGATCATCGTGTCCGTGTCCAACGGGTGCCCGGGCACGATCAGTTCGGTACGGGCGATGGCCGCGTCCAGGAAATCCCCGTACCGGCCCCGCTCGATCAGGGCGCGCGACGGGCACGTGCACACCTCGCCCTGGTTGAGGGCGAACATCGCGAAGCCCTCCAGCGCCTTGTCGCGCAGCTCGTCGTCGACGGCCCAGATGTCGTCGAAGAAGATGTTCGGGCTCTTGCCCCCCAGCTCCAGCGAGACCGGCTTCAGGTTCTCGGCGGCGTAACGCATGATCAGCCGGCCCGTCGAGGTCTCACCGGTGAAGGCGATCTTCGCCACCCGGGGGCTGGAGGCGAGCGGCTTGCCGGCCTCCTCGCCGAACCCGTTGACGATGTTGACCACACCCGGCGGCAGCAGGTCCGCCACCAGGCTCATCCAGTAGTGCACCGAAACCGGGGTCTGCTCCGCCGGTTTGAGCACCACCGTGTTCCCGGCGGCCAGCGCGGGCGCCAGCTTCCACACCGCCACCAGGATCGGGAAGTTCCACGGAATGATCTGGGCGACCACCCCGAGCGGCTCGTGGAAGTGGTAGGCCACCGTGTCGTCGTCGAGTTCGCTGAGGGTGCCCTCCTGGGCCCGCAGCGCGCCCGCGAAGTACCGGAAGTGGTCGATGGCCAGCGGAATGTCCGCGGCGAGGGTCTCCCGTACCGGCTTGCCGTTCTCCCAGGTCTCCGCGACCGCCAGCGCCTGGAGGTGCTGCTCCATCCGGTCCGCGATGCGCAGCAGGACCAGCGAGCGGTCGGCGGGGGAGGTGCGACCCCACGCGGGCGCCGCGGCGTGCGCCGCGTCCAGCGCCCGCTCCACGTCCGCCGCCGTACCGCGCGCGACCTCCGTGAAGGGCTTCCCGTCGACGGGGGAGGGGTTGGCGAAGTACGCGCCGAGCGCGGGCTCGACGTACTCGCCGCCGATGAAGTGGTCGTAGCGGGGCGCGTACGACATCAGCGCCCCCTCGGTTCCGGGCGCAGCGTAGCGGGCCATGTGAACGTCCTCCCCTTGCCGGGCGCCGTGCCGGACCGGACGGCGCTCGGGAGGAGGCTAGGAGCGCGCAGGTTGCGGATACGTTGCATTCGACCGGGGGCGTACGCCGGGGCGCGCGGGTACGTCGATACGCGGGCGTACGCCGCCGAGCTCGGCATCGAGCGCGCGCAGCCGGGCCAACGCCACCGGACGCCCCTCCGCCGGAAGCGCGCCGGCCAGGGCCCGCCACACCGCCGGATCGTCCTCGCCCCACGGGCTGCACACCCAGTCGGCCAACAGCCCCGCGTCGGCCCGGGCGATCACCGCGGCCCGCGCCTGGTCCTCGATGCGACGGCGCAGCCGTACGATGCCGGGCGCCGTCGAACCGGGCAGCAGGGGCCCCGGATATCCCGCGAGCGCGGCCGAGACGGCGCCCGCGGCCAGGTGCCGGATCACGGTGGTGAAGTCCGCCTCCAGCGGTGCGGCCGTCCGGTAGGGGCGCGAGAGCAGGGCGCGCGGACCCACAAGAGCGCGCAGCCGTGACATTTCGGCGCGCAGGGTCACCGGTGACACCGCCTCGTTCTCGTAGAGGCCGATCGCCAGCTCCTCTCCCGACAGCCCCTGCGGATGGTGTGCGAGGAGCGCCACGATCTCGCTGTGCCGGGGCCCCAGCCGCACCGTGCGGCCATCCGTCACCAGCACCGCCTCGTCCCGCCCCAGCGCGGCCAGCGTGTCCACCGCGCCGACCACCGCGCCGACCACCGTGCCCACCACGGGGCTCAGCCTCTGCGGCGTCCCGGTCCCCGCCTCCGCATCCCCCGCGTCCCTCGAAGCCGCCGCGTCCCCCGAATCCAGCAGCGCGAGCTGCGATTCGGCCGCCCGGGCCACCGCCTGGACGAACGCCAGTGAATGCGGATGCGCGAGTCCGTCGCCGCCGGTGATGTCCACCGCCCCCAGTAACCGCCCGCTCCGCGGATGACGCACCGGAGCCGCCGCACACGTCCAGGGGTGCACGTGCCGGCTGAAGTGCTCCGCCCCGAAGACCTGCACGGGCTCCCCGACGGCGACCGCCGTCCCCGGGGCGTTCGTCCCCATCGCCGATTCCGACCAGCGCGCACCCGGCACGAACCCCAGCCCGCGCGCCCGGTCCAGGGTCCCGCTCTCGCCCTCCACCCACAGCAGCGTCCCCCGGGCGTCGCACACCGCCAGCAAATGCGCCTCGTGCGCCGCGAACGCCCCCACCAGCTCCCGGACCACCGGCATCACCCGGGCCAGGGGATGCCGCTCCCGGTACGCGCGCAGCTCCGGCTCCGCCAGCTCGACCCGGGCCGTGCACTCCGGGCTGACCCGGGCCCGCGCGCAGCGCCGCCAGGACGTCGCGATCACCGCCCGGACCGGGGGCTCGACCCGCCCGTCCTCCGTGAACGCCCGGTGCGCGCGCCGCAGCACCCGCCCGCGCTCGACCGGATCCGCCCCGCCCGGCAACGCCACCGAAGGATCGCCCACGCGTCGGCCTCCCGGGGTGCTGCGGTTACCTGGCGCGCCCCATCGTCACCCCGGGCTGGGCCCCCGGCAAGGCGTACGTCGGCCAGTCCCAGGGAGCCGCATGTGCGCCCGACGGCCGGTTCGGGTCCACCGCGGAGCCGGGGCCCACACCCGGCGCGGTGACCGGGAACGTGTGGCCGGATGTCCGCGTTGGAAGGGGAGAAGCAGTCGGAGCACACGCGGAGAGGGGTCCCCATGTCGACGAGTGGAAAGATCGCCGCTGTCGGAGTCGTGGCAGCGATCATCCTGTTCCTCACGGTCGGATTCTGGGTGGGCCTGCTGGTCCTGATCGGGGTCCCGGCCGTCGCCTATCTGATGCTTGACCCGTCTCAGCGGCGCCGACTGCGCGGAGTGTCGGGTAACCGCAAGCGAATAGGGCGCTGAAGGCACCCGGAGACAGGGCGCTGAAGGCGCCCGAAGGGGGACGTACGGATGGGTACCGGCCTGGTCACGGCGGTCAGCAGCAACGGCGTGTACTCCTTCACCAAGCCCACGCGCGAGAGCATCACGCTGCTCGAAGGGCTCGGTGTCGAGGGGGACGTGCACGCGGGGGTCACGGTCAAGCACCGTTCCCGGGTCGCCCAGGACCCGACGCAGCCCAACCTGCGGCAGGTCCACCTGATCCACCGGGAGCTCTTCGACGAGCTCGCGGAGCAGGGCTTCGAGGTCTCGGCGGGCCAGCTCGGGGAGAACGTGACCACCGAGGGCGTCGACCTGCTCGGTCTGCCGACCGGCGCGGTCCTGCGCTTCGGCGAGGAGGCGGTCGTCGAGGTCACGGGCCTGCGCAACCCCTGCCTGCAGATCGACGCGTTCCAGCAGGGCCTGCTCAAGCAGGTGGTCGGCCGGGACGCATCGGGCCGGCTGCTGCGCAAGGCGGGCATCATGGGCGTGGTCCGCCACGGCGGCACGATCCGCCCCGGCGACGCCATCAGCGTCACCCTGCCCCCGGAGCCGCACGTCCCGCTCGAGCGGGTCTGACCCCGCGGGCCCGCCCGGGCTCGAGGACCCGTCCCGGATGGATCCGGGCGCGGGCGGTGCTTCGGGCCCGGCGGTCCGGCGCGCGTCACCTCACACCGGGCGGACCGCGACCTCGTCCAGCGCCGTCAGCAGACCGGGCAGGTCCACGTCCCCGTCTCCGTCTCCGTCCCGGGGCACCGGAATGACCTCGCTCGGCCCCTCGTCCAGCAGGACGAAGGCGATGTCGTCGGTACGGGCCACCAGCGACCAGCCGGGCCCGTCGACCCGCAGCGTCCGGGCGCCGTCACCCGCGAAGGCGGACCGCACCCGCCCCGGCGGCGGCGGAGCCGTGGTGTAGGCCCGGGCCTCCTCCAGCACCCTGGCCAGCCCGGGATGGACGACCGGCTGCCCGCCGCCGTCCGTCTCGAACCGCTCGCGCCACTCGGCCCACTGCCGGGCGATCTGGTCCGCGCCCATCCGCCGCTGCACCGGCCCCCAGGCTTCGGCCGACGGCGGAGCCAGCGGCACCCGCCCGGTGCCGTCCGCGCCCTGCTCGGGATCGTGCGGATCGGGGATGCCGGGCGCGGCGACCGAGAGGGCCAGCGGCCAGCCCGCCAGGGAGACCACGATGCTGCGCTCGTCCGGCGAGAGGTCGTACTCCATGCCGCAGTCCCACGACGCGATGGCCGACGCGACGAGCGCGACGTCGTCGACGACCACCGTCCAGCGGGCGCCGTCCTCGTCCTGGCCGAGCACCAGCCCGTACCCGTCCCCGGCGGGAGGCACGCCGAGCAACGAGCACGCCTCCGGGTAGTCGTCTCCCAGGATGCTCGGGAACTGGGCCGGGGTCAGCAGTACGGCGGACAGCACGTACAGCGAACCGTCGCCCTCCTCGTCGGACACGTACCCTCCTGGTGGCTCACCTGTCGGCGCACCCTAACCAGCTGGTAACCCGCACGTCGAGAGCGGGAAGGCACCGATTTCCAAGGTCCCTGCCTGCACGTAGAGTTGGGAGCCCGCCACAGAAAGGGTTCCTCGGTGCAGCGTTACGACCGGCTGAAGGAGATCCTCCGGCTCGATCCGGAGCAGGATTTCCTGGCCATCTACCGGCTCACCGCCACCTACGAGTTCCCCTGGGACTTCGCCCGGGCGCTGGAACTCGCCCTCTACCGGTCGTACGCGGTCCCCGGCATCGGCCGGCTGCTCGCCGAGACCGGCGAGTTCACCGAGCGGGCCCAGAAGCGCCACGACGACACCGTGCTGCTCCTCGACGCGGTGGTCGAGCACGGCTTCGACAGCGACATCGCCCGCACCGCGATCCGGCGCGTGAACCAGATGCACCGCGGCCACGCCATCTCCAACGAGGACATGCGGTACGTCCTGTGCACTTTCGTGGTGGTTCCGAAGCGCTGGCTGGACGTCTACGGCTGGCGCTCGATGACCCACCACGAGCAGCGGGCGAGCGCGCGGTACCACGCCACCCTCGGCCAGCACCTGGGCATCACGGACATTCCGGCCTCGTTCGAGGAGTTCGAAGCCACCATGAATGCCTACGAGAAGGCCCATTTCGGCTGGGACGAGGGCGGTCGCGAAGTCGCCGACGCCACGCTCGACATGATGGCGTCCTGGTACCCGGCCCCGCTCGCCCCGCTGGCGCGCGGCGCCCGTCGCGCTCTGCTCGACGAGCCGCTGCTGCGCGCGTTCCGGTACGAGCCCCCGCACCCCCGCGTGCGCGGTCTGGTCCGGGGCGCCCTGCGGCTGCGCGGGCGCGCGGTCCGGCTGCTGCCGCCCCGCGCGGAGCCGCGCTACGCCCGGCAGAACCCCGAGGTCAAGGGCTATCGCGGGGGCTACGACGTGGGGGAGCTGGGCACCTTCCCGATGCCGGGCGCGGGCGGCTGTCCCGTCCCGCACCCCCGCCGCCCCCAGGGAGCGGACGCACCGCCCTTCGGCTAGGACGGCTCCGCCCCGGGGAGGGGCGTCCGGGGTCAGGGGCGGCGTACCGCCATCGCCAGGAAGCGGGCGTCCTCATCGGCGTACGCGGTCATCTCCCACCCGGAACCGGCGAGCAGCGGTCCGAGGTTGTGCCGGGCCCGCATGTCCTCGGGGGTCAACTCCCGGCCCTGGCGCGCGGCCAGGGCGGCTCGCCCGATCGGGTGGAACAGGGCGAGGCGCCCGCCGGAGCGCACCACCCGCGCGAGTTCGCGCAGGTTCGCCCCGGGGTCGGGCAGGTGGGCGATCAGCCCGGCCGCGAACACGGCGTCGAGGCAGCCGTCGCGCAGCGGCAGCCGCGCCACGTCCGCCAGCAGCAGTGCGCCCGCCGTCCGGCGCCCGGCCCGGACCGCCTCGGCCAGCATCTGCGGGGTGAGGTCGGCGCCGAGCACGGTCCCCGAAGGGCCGACGGCCGCGCGCAGTTCGGTCAGCGCCCGCCCGGTCCCGCAGCCCGCGTCGAGCACCCGGTCCCCGGTCCGGAGGCCGAATTCGGCCACGGCGGTGGCGAAGGCGGGCCCGTCGTCGGGGAACTTGCGGTCCCAGTCGGCCGCTCGCGTCCCGAAGAACTCCTGCACGTGTGTGTGGTCTTCGCTCATGCGCCCATGATCCCTCACCGCTCGCCGCCTGCGGACGGTGTGCAGGATGCCACTCGGTGTGATCGAAGATGAACGTCTCGCTGTCATATTCCAGCAGTTCCAGCGGCTTTCGAAATGCTCCCCCTGTTCGTGGCCTCACCCGGACTAGCGTCCCGAGGCCATGGGACACCTCGACCACGCGGCCTACGGCTGGCTGACACCCGTACTGTCGTATGTGATGGCATGCATCGGCTCGGCCCTCGGGCTGCGCTGCACCGTCCAGGCGCTGGCCGCCACCGGACGCTCCCGCCGCAACTGGCTCCTCACCGCGGCCTCCGCCATCGCCACCGGGATCTGGACGATGCACTTCGTCGCGATGCTCGGATTCGGCGTCACCGGCACCGAGATCCACTACAACGTCCCGCTGACCCTCCTCAGCCTCGCCGGCGCCCTCATGGTCGTCGGAGCCGGCGTCTTCGCCGTCGGATACGGCCGGGACCGCGGCCGCGCCCTCGTCCTCGGCGGCCTCACCACAGGCCTCGGCGTCGCGAGCATGCACTACCTCGGGATGGCGGCGCTGCGCATGCACGGTCGCGTCTCGTACGACCCGCTGGCCGTCGGCCTCTCCATCGCCATCGCGGTCATCGCCGCCACGGCGGCCCTCTGGGCGGCGGTCAACATCAAGTCCCCGGTGGCCGTGGCCCTCGCCTCCCTGGTCATGGGAGCCGCCGTCAGCAGCATGCACTACACCGGCATGCTCGCCGTGTCCGTGCGGGTCACGCCCTCGGACGCGCCTCTGCCCGGGGCTCCGCTCATGCAGTTCGTCTTCCCGCTCGCCGTCTGCCTGGGCTCCTACCTGTTCATCACCTCCGCGTTCGTCGCCCTCTCGCCGAGCGCCGACGAGCGCGCCGCCTCGGCCTCCGCACAGAGCCTGGGCGCCCACGCCCCCGCCCACTGAACCGCCCTCCGCACGCCCGCAGGAACGCACGCACCACACCGGAACGAGGACCCATGCGCACACCCCGCAGGAAACCGGACGCAGCGGCTCCGCGGCACCCCGCGCCCCCGGCGCGCGGCCGCCGGGCGCACGCCGGGCCCCCGGCCGAGGAGCCCCACCCGGGTCCCGTGGACGCGCCGCCCGCCCCGGGGCAGGCGTACGCCCCCGGCGCCCGGTCCCGCCTTCCGCGCCCGGGGCACGCGCCCGCACCTGGGTACGCGCCCGGACCGGGGCACACACCCGGACCGGGGCACACACCCGCCGCCTTCGCCGTCGGACCCGTGCCGCCCGGAGCCGGGGCTCCCGGGCCCGGCGACCCCGGACCCACCACCTACGGCCACGGCGCCTCGGGGTTCGCCGCGGCGGCCGCGGTCGCCCCCGGCCCCGCGCCGTACGCCCGCCGCGGGCCGCGGTTCGCGCGCTCCGGCACGGTCCGCGCGAAGGTCGTCTCGCTGCTGATGGTCCCGGTCGTCTCCCTGCTCGCCCTGTGGGCCTTCGCCACCGTCAGCACCGCGCAGGACGTCGCCCGCATCGGCCGCGCCCAGCAGGTCGACGACCGGATACGCACCCCTGTCGACCGCGCCGTCGCCGCGCTCCAGACCGAGCGGGCCACGGCGGTCCGCTTCCTCGCCGACCCGGCCGCCGCCGATCAGGCGTCGGCCCTGCAGGAGCAGGGGCGGCGCACGCAGGCCGCCATCGACGGACTCCGCCTCGGGGACGCCCACACCGTCGCCGACTCCGGCGGCTACCCCGCCGAACTGGCGGCCAGAATGCGGGCCTTCGTCGCCGCCGCCGACGCCCTCGGCTCCGCCCGTACCGAGGTCACCGACCGGAAGGCCACTCCGGACGCGGCCTACGCGGCCTACACCAAGGTCGTCGACTCCGCCCTCGGCGTCGGCGGCGCGCTCAGCGGCGGCCAGGACGCCGAACTCGGTGTCGAGGCCCGGGTGCTGCTCGAATTCGAACGCGCCGCCGAGCTGCTCTCCCGGGAGGACGCGCTGCTCGCCGTACCGGGGCCGCGCAGCGCCGAAACGCTTCGGCTGCTGACCGGAGCGATCGAGACCCGGCGCTCCCTTACGGAGTCCGCCGCCCGCGACCTGCCCGCCCCCCAGCGGACTGCCTGGCAGGCCGTGGCCAAGAGCGTGGTCTACGCCGGGCTCACCGCGGCCGAGGACCAGGCTGTGGCGGCCGGGACCGGGCGCGACGTCCACGGCGCGCCCTCCGGCTGGCAGCCCGCGTACGCCGGTGTGAGCTCCTCGATGCACGCCGTCGCGAGCGCCGCGCACGCCGGTTCCACTGACCGCTCCGCTCCGCTGGCCCAAGGGCTGCTCAGCCCCTCCGGAGCCGCCGTCCTGCTCGGGCTGGCCGCCGTGGCCGCCTCTCTGGTCATCTCGGTGCGCATCGGGCGCGGCCTCGTCGTCGAGCTGGTCTCGCTGCGCAACGGCGCCCTGGAGATCGCCCACCGCAAACTCCCGCACGCCATGGACCGGTTGCGCGCCGGGCAGGACATCGACGTCCTCGCCGAGGCCCCGCCCGGACGGCCCGCCGAGGACGAGATCGCCCAGGTCGGCGAGGCCCTGTCCACCGTCCACCGAGCCGCGCTGAGCGCCGCCGTGGAGCGTGCCGAACTCGCCAGCGGTGTCTCAGGGGTGTTCGTGAACCTGGCCCGCCGCAGCCAGGTCCTGGTGCACAAACAGCTCACCCTGCTCGACTCGATGGAACGGCGCGCCGACGACCCGAACGAGCTGGGTGACCTCTTCCGCCTCGACCACCTCACCACCCGGATGCGCCGCCACGCGGAAAGCCTGATCATCCTCTCGGGAGCGGCCCCCGGCCGCGCCTGGCGGATGCCGGTCCCGCTGACCAACGTCGTACGGGCGGCGGTCTCCGAGATCGAGGACTACCCGCGCGTCGAGGTGCGCGGCCTCGCCGAGGCCGGAGTGGTCGGCGGCGCGGTCGCCGACCTCACCCATCTGCTCGCCGAACTGATCGAGAACGCCGCCCAGTTCTCCCCGCCGCACACCCGGGTCAGGGTCAGCGGCGAGCCCGTGGGCGCGGGGTACGTCCTGGAGGTCGAGGACCGCGGGCTCGGCATGGGCCGGGAGGCCCTGGCCGATGCCAACCGGCGCATCGAACTGTCCGAGGCGCTCGACCTCTTCGACAGCGACCGCCTCGGGCTCTTCGTGGTCAGCCGCCTCTCCGCCCGGCACGGAATCAAGGTCCACCTGCGGACGTCGCCGTACGGCGGCACCACCGCGGTCGTCCTCATGCCCAACGCGCTGCTCCAGGGCGCGCTCCCCGCGGGCGACGGCGGCGTACCGGCCGAGGGGGACCCGGGGGTTCCGGCGGGGGATCCGGCGGAGTCGGTGACGGATCCGTCGGGCGTTCCGGGGGCGCCTCCGGTGTTCCCGGGGGCCCGCCCGGTACCTCGCGGACCCGCTGCGCCCGCACCGGTTCCCCCGGCCGGCCCCGTCGTGCCCGCCGACCCTGCCCGTCCCGCCGGTCCCGCCGCCCATGGGGTACGGGAGGACCCGCGCGGGATCGCGGCCGCGCCCGGGACCCCGGTGGAGCGGGACCCCCGCCCTGCCCCGGTGGCCAGCCTCCGGCTCCGCGGCTCCGCGGGCGCGGGCGCCCGTACGCCGTCCCCCCACGGCTCGGCCGGACCGGCGGGCCACCCCCTCCCGGCCGCCCCCGAGCCCGAGCCCGTACTGGCCGGGGTGACCGAACTGCCCCGGCGGGTCCGGCAGGCCAGTCTCGTCCCGCAGCTGCGCGAAGCCCCGGCCCCCGAGGCCGTGCCGGGCCCCCGGACCCCGCAGGACCCGCCGCGGCGCAGCCCCGAGGAGGCCCGGGACCGGATGGCGGCGTACCGGGACGGCTGGGCCCGCGGCACTCAAGACGTCACCCCCGCAGAGAGCGAAGGAGCAGAGTGATGATCGAACACCAGAGAACCGACCAGCAGAGGATCGACCAGCAGAGGCAGCGGATCGGCATCGACGGCGTCCGCCGGTCCGGTGAGCTGGACTGGCTGCTGGACGATCTGGTCGTCCGGGTGGGGGAGGTCCGGCACGCGGTGGTCCTGTCCAACGACGGGCTGGCGGTCGGTGCTTCCAGCGCGCTCGGCAGGGAGGACGCCGAACACCTGGCGGCGGTGGCCTCCGGCTTCCACAGTCTTGCCAAGGGCGCGGGGCGTCACTTCCACGCCGGGGGCGTGCGCCAGACCATGGTGGAGATGGACGAGGGGTTCCTCTTCGTCGCCGCGGCCGGGGACGGTTCCTGTCTGGCCGTGCTCAGCGGTGCGGGAGCCGACATCGGGCTGGTCGCGTACGAGATGGCCCGGCTGGTCAAGCGGGTCGGCGAACACCTCTACACACCGCCCCGGTTCGCGGCGTACCCGCCGGCCGCGGGTTGAGAGCGGCGGCCGACGAGGTGAACGGCCATTGGTACGACGCCGACGCGGGCCCCCTGGTCCGGCCGTACGCGATGACGGGAGGGCGCACCAAGCCCGGTCCGCACGGCGTGCGTTTCGATCTGATCGCCCTGGTGGTCGTCGAACCGGGCGCCGTGGACGCGGCGGAGGAATCGCTGCTCGGACCGGAACACCGGGCCCTGCTCGGGCTGTGCCGCTCGGAGACCCAGTCCGTCGCGGAACTCGCCGCGGACGCGGACCTTCCGGTGGGTGTGGTCCGGGTGCTGCTGGGGGATCTGCTGGAGGCGGGCCACGTCCGCGTGAGCAGGCCCGTACCGCCGGCGCAGTTGCCGGACGAGCGGATCCTGCGCGAGGTCATCGAAGGGCTGCGGGCGTTGTGACGGGGCGGGTGTGACGGCGAGACGAGCGTGACGGCAGGCGAGTGCGGGTGCGGGTGCGAGTGCGAGTGCGAGGCGAGTGTGAGTTCGGGGCGAGTGTGATGACGAGGCGGCGATGAGGGCACACGCGTGAGGGCGCGGCGGTGAGTGAGCGCGGCGGCGATGGCACGGGACAGATGGCACGAGACTGATGGGACGACTGTGATGGGACAACACGTCCAGGAGCCGGAAGCGGACGAGGAACTGGCCGCGCTCGCCCTGAAGATACTCGTGGCCGGAGGCTTCGGGGTCGGCAAGACCACTCTGGTGGGCGCGGTCAGCGAGATCCGCCCGCTGCGCACCGAGGAGTTGCTGAGCGAGGCCGGTGAACTGGTCGACGACACCGGTGGTGTGGACCAGAAGACCACCACGACGGTGGCGATGGACTTCGGCCGGATCACCATCAGGGAGGGCCTGTCGCTGTACCTGTTCGGCACGCCCGGGCAGGACCGCTTCTGGTTCCTGTGGGACGAGCTGTCGCAGGGCGCGCTGGGGGCGGTGGTGCTCGCGGACACCCGGCGGCTACAGGACTGCTTCCCGGCCGTGGACTACTTCGAGCACCGGGGCATCCCGTTCGTGGTGGCCGTCAACTGCTTCGCCGGGGCGCGCGATTACGGGGCGCACGAGGTGTCGCGGGCGCTGGACCTGGAGGCGGGGACGCCGGTGGTGCTGTGTGACGCGCGGGACAAGGACTCCGGGAAGGAAGTGCTGATCAGGCTGGTCGAGTACGCCGGGCGGCGGCACACCGCCCGGCTGCTCGACTCGGTGGAGCCGCAGGCGGACTCGGTGTGACGCATGAGCCATCTTCCGTGCCGTCGGGACATCCTCCTTGCCGGAAAGCCGCTGGTGGGGAAGGCTGGCGGCACGACGGTGCGGGGGTGGACGCGGCCGGGTCGGCCGGGTCGACGGGGAGGGGCGGAAAATGGCACTGGACAAGCAGCTCGACTGGCTGCTGGACGACCTGACGCGCAGGGTCCAGCAGGTCCGGCACGCGGTGGTGCTCTCCAACGACGGCCTGGTGACGAGTGCGAGCGCGGGTCTCGCGCGGGAGGACGCGGAGCACCTGGCGGCGGTCTCGGCCGGGCTGCAGAGCCTCGCGAAGGGGTCGGGACGGCACTTCCGGGCCGGTGAGGTGCGCCAGACGGTCGTCGAGTACGACGAAGGGGTGCTGCTGGTGATGGCGGCGGGCGCGGGCAGCTCGCTGTGCGTCCTGACCGCGACCGAGGCGGACTACGTACAGGTCGCGTACGAGATGACGCTGCTGGTCAACCGGGTGGGCGAGCACTTGGACGTCGCGGAGCGGCGGATCACGGGCGGCTGAATCCGGGGCGCGGATGCCGGGCGCGGGCTGCCCGGCCGGGGTCATCCCGCGGAGTTATCCACAGGCATTGCGGGGCTTCGTCGCGCTGCGTTACGGTCTTTACGCAGAGTAATCAACGCGTGCGGGGGAGGACCGTCATGGAGGTCAGCAGCAGGGTGCGGGTGCGGGGGCCGGTCTCGGTACGGGTGCCCGCGAGGGTGCCGGTGCCGGTGCCGGTGCACGTCGGGGTCGAGGGGCCGGCGTCGCCAGCGGCGGAAATCGTGGCGCCGGAGGTGGCAGCGGGGACTGGTCCGGGGCGTAATCCGGGGCCGGGGCGTGATTCGGAGCCTGGTGCGGGGCCGCGGCTCCGAAAGGCGCCGGAGGTGGTGGGCGGTGGCCGGGCCGCCGAGGAGTTGGGGCTGGGGCGGGGCGAGTTCGCCCGGGCCGTGCAGCTGGGCATGGTCCGGGCCGGGCCGTGCGCGACGAGCGGGGCCGCGCGCTTCGCGCGGGCCGAGCTGGACCGGGTCCGGGCGGTGGAGGGGTTCCCGGACGCCCTGCGGGAGCGGGTCCGGACGGTGGTCGCCGCGGGTGCGGCCGAGCTGTTGGGGATCAGCCCGGGCCGGTTCACCCGGCTCGCGCGTTGCGGGAGGGTCACCCCGGTGGGGTACCGGATCAATCGGTACCGGGCGGTCGTCTGGATCTATCTCGCCTCGGAGCTGCTCGAGTTCGCCCGGAGGGAGCCCGGGCTGATGCGTGGGAGCGCGCCCCCGGAGGACCGGGAGCTGATGGAGGCCCGGGCGGATCTGCGGCCCCGGCGCTGGCGCGGCCGGCACGTGGGGCTCCTGCTGAGACGTACGGCGGATCCGTGGGAGCGAGCGGCGGTCCTGGCCTCCGTGCTGCCGGAGGAGGAGCTGGAGCGGGCGGTGCCCGACCGGGCGGAGCGGATCCTGCTCACCGGGCTCGCCCCGCCCCCGCCCTACGGGCACCCGCAGATCCCGGCCGCGGCGGCCGTCGCGGCCGGGCTGCTGCGGGCCGATCCCCCGGACGAGCTGCGCTGGTACCGCACCAGCCTGGAGTTCGCCCTCGTCGGAGCGCGGGATCAGTCGAAGACGACGGGGGAGAGGGGGCCGACGTAGACCCAGGCGCCGCCTTCGCGGGAGAAGGTGCTGTGCTCGAGCAGCGATCCCGTGTGGCCGCCCTCGCGGTAGTGCGCCCGGAATTCCACCGTGCCCTCCGTCTCGAACATCCCGCCGCGCTCGGTACGCAGGATCTCCAGCCGCTCCCAGCGCTGTCCGGGATCCAGGTCGAGGCGTCCGGGGCGGGTCGAAGGGTGCCAGGAGCGGAGCAGGTACGCGGTGTCGCCGACGGCGAAGGCGCTGAACCGGGACCGCATCAGCAGCTCCGCCGTGGGCGCCTGCCGCTCGCCGGAGTGGAAGCGTCCGCAGCAGTCCGGGTAGGCGGCGGGCAGCCCGCAGGGACAGGGGAGGGCCGGGGTCGGCGTCGGCATGGGTGCGCTCAGCTCTTCGATGACGTTCGGGCGGGCGGAGGGATGGGGCGGAGGGGATCGGGAGGCCGGCCGGGCCGGTCGGTCAGGCGGGCTCCGACGGCTTCGGCGGCCCGGCCGGGTAGGGGCGGAACAGCCCCTCCTGCACGACCGAGACCAGCAGCCTGCCCTCCACGTCGTAGATGCGGCCGCGGGCCAGCCCCCGGCCACCGTGGGCGATGGGGGACTCCTGGTCGTAGAGGAACCATTCGTCCGCCCGGAACGGGCGGTGGAACCACATGGCGTGATCCAGGCTCGCCATGTCGAAACCGCGCATGCCCCACAGCGGCTCCACGGGGATGCGCACGGCATCGAGGAGAGTCATGTCGCTGGCGTAGGTCAGGGCGCAGGTGTGCACGAGGGGGTCGTCGCCCAGCGGGCCGACCGCCCGCATCCAGACGGCGCTGCGGGGATCGGCGTCCTTGAGGTCCTCCGGGGTCCAGCGGAGCCGGTCCACGTACCGGATGTCGAAGGGCTGGCGGCGGGCCATCCGCTCCAGGGCCTCCGGCAGCGCCCCCAGGTGCTCACGGATCTCGTCCGCGACCTTCGGCAGCGAGTCGGGGTGCGGAAAGTCCAGACGAGGAGGCAGCTGGTGCTCGATGCTGCCCTCCTCCGGCTGATGGAAGGAGGCGGTGAGGTTGAAGATCGTCTTGCCCTGCTGGACCGCGGTGACGCGGCGGGTGGTGAAGGAGCGCCCGTCACGCACCCGCTCCACCTGGTACACGATCGGCACCCCGGGAATGCCGGGGCGCAGGAAGTACGCGTGCAGCGAGTGGACCGGGCGGCCGCCCTCGGTGGTCCGGCCGGCCGCCACCAGCGCCTGGCCGGCCACCTGCCCGCCGAAGACCCGCTGGAGGGACTCCTGCGGGCTGCGGCCGCGGAAGATGTTGACCTCGATCTGCTCCAGGTCGAGCAGATCGACCAGTCTCTCGGCGGGGTTCGTCATCAGGGGTTCTCCACTGAGGTCGGGGGCGGCGGTGCCGGTGGCGTCGAGGGCGCCGGACGGATACGGGGGACGGTCAGAGCTCGCCGACGGCGGTGACCCGGACGACCGCCCGGCCCTCCTCGTCGGAGGCCGCGAGGTCGACCTCGGCGCTGATGCCCCAGCCATGGTCGCCGTTGGGGTCGGCGAAGGCCTGGCGGACGCGCCACAGGCCGTGCTCCGCGTCCTCCTCGATCATCAGCAGCTTGGGGCCGCGCGCGTCCGGGCCGGTGCCCAGGTCGTCGTACTCGTCCCAGTACGCGTCCATGGCGTCGCCCCACGCGTCGGCGTTCCAGCCGGAGTCGGAGTCCAGCTCGCCCAGCTCGTGGAGGTTGTCCAGGGCGGCCAGCTCCACCCGGCGGAACATGGCGTTGCGGACGAGGACGCGGAAGGCGCGGGCGTTCGCCGTGACCGGCTTGACCTGGTCGGCCTTCTCCTGAGCCTGTTCCGCCGTCTCCACCTCCGGGTTCGCCAGCTGCTCCCACTCGTCGAGCAGGCTGGAGTCGACCTGGCGGACCAGCTCGCCGAGCCAGGCGATGAGGTCCTGGAGGTCCTCGGACTTCAGGTCGTCCGGGATGGTGTGGTCGAGCGCCTTGTACGCGCCCGCGAGATAGCGCAGCACGATGCCCTCGGTGCGGGCCAGCTCGTAGAAGGAGGTGAATTCGGTAAAGGTCATCGCGCGCTCGTACATGTCGCGGATGATCGACTTCGGGGAGACGGGGTGGTCGCGGACCCACGGGTGGCTCTTGCTGTACACGTCGTAGGCGTGCAGGAGCAGCTCTTCGAGGGGCTTGGGATAGCTGACGTCCTGCAGCCGCTCCATCCGCTCCTCGTACTCGATCCCGTCGGCCTTCATCGCGCCCACGGCGATGCCGCGCTCCTTGTTCTGCTGGGCGGCGAGGATCTGGCGCGGGTCGTCCAGCGTGGACTCCACGACCGAGACCATGTCCAGCGCGTAGGAGGGGGACTCCGGGTCCAGCAGGTCGAAGGAGGCCAGGGCGAAGGTGGACAGCGGCTGGTTCAGCGCGAAGTCCTGCTGGAGGTCGACGGTGAGCCGGATGGTGCGGCCTTCCGCGTCGGGGGTGTCGAGCTTCTCGATCACGCCGCCGTCCAGCAGCGAGCGGTAGATCGCGAGGGCGCGGCGGATGTGGCGCAGCTGGTTCTTGCGCGGCTCGTGGTTGTCCTCGAGGAGGTGGCGCATCGCCTTGAACGCGTCGCCGGGTCGGGCGATGACCGACAGCAGCATGATGTTGGTGACCTTGAACCGCGAGGTCAGCGGCTCCGGGTCGGCGGCGATCAGCTTCTCGAAGGTGATGTCCGACCAGGCGACGAAGCCCTCGGGGGCCTTCTTGCGGACCACCTTGCGGCGCTTCTTCGGGTCGTCGCCCGCCTTCGCGAGCGCCTTCTCGTTCTCGATCACGTGCTCGGGGGCCTGCGCGACCACATAGCCCGCGGTGTCGAAGCCCGCCCGCCCGGCGCGGCCGGCGATCTGGTGGAACTCGCGGGCGCGCAGTGTGCGGACCCGGTTGCCGTCGTACTTGGTGAGCGCGGTGAAGAGCACCGTGCGGATCGGGACGTTCACGCCGACGCCGAGGGTGTCGGTGCCGCAGATGACCTTGAGCAGACCAGCCTGGGCCAGCTTCTCGACCAGTCGCCGGTACTTGGGCAGCATGCCCGCGTGGTGGACGCCGATGCCGTGGCGGACGTAGCGCGAGAGGTTCTGCCCGAACTTGGTGGTGAAGCGGAAGTGGCCGATCAGCTCGGCGATCTTGTCCTTCTCCTCGCGCGTGCACATGTTGATGCTCATCAGCGACTGTGCCCGCTCGACGGCCTGGGCCTGCGTGAAGTGCACCACGTACACCGGAGCCTGCCGGGTCTCCAGCAGTTCGGTGATGGTGTCGGTGATCGGCGTGGTGACGTACTCGTACGACAGCGGGACGGGCCGGGTCGCGGAGCGGACCACCGAGGTCGGCCGCCCGGTGCGCCGGGTCAGGTCCTCCTCGAACCGTTTCATGTCGCCGAGGGTGGCCGACATCAGGACGAACTGCGCCTGCGGGAGCTCCAGCAGTGGGATCTGCCAGGCCCAGCCGCGGTCCGGCTCGGCATAGAAGTGGAACTCGTCCATCACGACCTGGCCGATGTCGGCGTTGCGGCCGTCGCGCAGCGCGATGGAGGCCAGCACCTCGGCGGTGCAGCAGATCACCGGGGCGTCCGAGTTCACCGAGGCGTCGCCGGTCAGCATGCCGACGTTCTCGGTGCCGAAGAGCTTGCACAGCTCGAAGAACTTCTCCGACACCAGCGCCTTGATCGGCGCGGTGTAGAAGGTGACCTTGTCCTGGGCCAGGGCGGTGAAGTGAGCGCCGGCGGCCACCAGGCTCTTGCCGGAGCCGGTCGGGGTGGAGAGGATCACGTTCGCCCCGGAGACGACCTCGATCAGGGCCTCCTCCTGCGCCGGGTACAGGGTGATGCCCTGGTCCTCGGCCCACGAGGAGAAAGCCTCGAAGAGGGCGTCGGGGTCGGCGTTCGGCGGGAGCTGATCAATGAGGGTCACACCCCCCATCTTGCCTGGCTTCCCCCCGGATGAGGGAACCGGCGGCGGGAAAGAAGATCATCGAAGGTACGCTGTGCCGTCGACCGGGTCCGAACGAAACAGTCAACTGGGCCCGACTTCCACAGCACTGGGGCGGGAACGAGCATGATGGGTCCGGCGCACTCACTCTCCGGGGCAGCGGCCTGGCTGGGGGTGGGCGCGGCGACCGCGGCCGCCGGTTACCCCATGCCCTGGCCGGTCCTCGTCGTCGGGGCGCTCATCTGCGCCGGAGCGGCCCTGGCCCCCGACCTCGACCACAAGTCGGCGACGATCTCGCGCGCTTTCGGGCCGCTGTCCCGCGGCCTGTGCGAGGTCGTCGACAAGATCTCCTACGCCGTCTACAAGGCGACCCGCTCCCCGCGCGACGCCCGCCGGACCGGCGGTCACCGCACCCTCACTCACACCTGGCTCTGGGCGGTCCTGATCGGCGCCGGCGCCTCGGCGCTGGCCGCCACCACCGACCGCTGGGGCGTCCTGGTCCTGCTCTTCGTCCACCTCGTGCTCGCCGTCGAAGGCCTGCTCTGGCGGGCCGCCCGGATGTCCAGCGACGTCCTCGTCTGGCTGCTGGGCGCCACCAGCGCCTGGATACTGGCCGGGGTGCTGGACCAGCCCGGCAACGGCGCGAATTGGCTCTTCAGCGAGCCCGGCCAGGAATACCTCTGGCTCGGCCTGCCGATCGTGCTCGGCGCGCTGGTCCACGACATCGGGGACGCCCTGACCGTGTCGGGCTGCCCCGTGCTGTGGCCCATCCCGATCGCGGGCAAGCGCTGGTACGCGCTCGGCCCGCCGAAGATGATGCGCTTCCGCGCGGGCAGCTGGGTCGAGCTGAAGGTCCTCATGCCGGTGTTCATGCTGCTCGGCGGCGTGGGCGGGGCCGCGGCCCTCGGCTTCATCTAGGTGTATTGCCCCGGGAGGTTGTGGACGGGTGATGCAGGTCTCGGCTGAGGCGTCTTGAACGGGTGAGGGCCTTCCGGGTTCGGTGTGGATTGCGAC